>JAQCNN010000053.1 GCA_028275005.1 Salinirussus sp. | reverse complement strand
TCCGGCTCGTCACCCCCGCCGAGGAACCCCGCACATCCGGCGAGGACCACCAGCCCGAGCAGTGTCGCCGTGCCGACCAGCCGTTGCCCCGGCATAGTCGAAACAGCGGGCGGACGGACTTTGCTGTTCGGATAGCGCACCGAGCGCGGCGAAACACGCCTACATCGGAGCTGTCGCGAACCGCTGGGTCTGGTCATTTGCCAGCCCGTGAGCGCGTTGCCGACGGCAGCGGTGAGTTTGCCACAAGCTTACATACCCCCGCTACGAACGGAGAGTGTCATGGAGTACCACGACTCGGAGAAAGCACAGGAGGTCGCGAGTCGCGTGGAGGCGTTCATGGAGGAGGAGGTCCTCCCCCGCGAGCGAGAGGCGCTCCGGACCGGTGACCGTGTCTCGATGGACGAACTCGAGGAGTACTGGGAGATGGCGAAGGAGCGGGACATCTTCGCCCCACAGGCGCCCCAGAAGTACGGCGGGCAGGGATTTGAGTTCCGGAACATGTTGCCCTCCTTCGAGCAGGTGGGCCGGTCACTGTTTGGCGCACTAGCTATCCGCGCAAACGCCCCCGACGAGGGGAACATGCACACCCTCGAGATCGGCGCCAACGAGCACATCAAGGAGGAGTACCTCCGGCCGCTGGTTCAGGGTGACATGTGGAGTTGCTTCTCGATGACAGAGCCGATCGGCGGGGGTGGCTCGGACCCGAAGATGCTCCAGACCACCGCCGAGAAGGACGGCGACGAGTGGGTCATCAACGGCCACAAGTGGTGGTCCTCGCAGGCGAAGGTGGCTGACTTCCTGCTCGTGTTCGCCCGCACGGACCCCGACGCCCACCCCTACGAGGGGTCCTCGATCATCCTCGTGCCGAAGGACACCCCCGGGGTGGAGATCGTCCGCAACTACGGGGTGCTTGGCGGTCACGGCGTCCTGGAGACGGAGCTCGGCCACGCCGAGATCAAGTACGACAACGTCCGCGTCCCCGTCGAGAACACGGTCGGCGAGGAGGGCGGTGGCTTCCGGCTGGCACAGCTCCGACTCGGCGGCGGCCGACTGACCCACTGTATGCGCTACTCGGGGATGGCCGAGCGGGCACTGGACGTCGCAAAGGCCTACATGGCCGAGCGGGAGGCCTTCGGCGAGCCGCTGTCGAACAAGCAGGCGCTACGTCACCGGATCGCCGACGCCGAGACGAAACTCCACGTCGCCCGGACGGCCTCGCGACACGCCGCCCGGGAACTCGACAACAGTGACGCCCGGATCGAGGTCGCGATGGCAAAGACCTACACCGCAAACGTCACAAACGAGATCATCGACCTGGCGGTGCAGTGCTGTGGCGGCAACGGGATCGCCAAGGACCTCCCGCTTGCGCACTTCTACGAGGACGTGCGGGCGTTCCGGATCTTCGACGGCGCCGACGAGGTCCACCGTCGGACTATCGCCCGCGACGCCTTCGAGGACCTCAAGACCGAGGAGGTCGAACACGTCCTCCGATTCGACGCACCCCGGGACCAGGCGGCGGTCGCCGACGACGACTGACCCCCGCCGTGCCCCCGGCGGTCCGGCAACCGACAGGGGACTCTCAGCCGGAACTGCCGCTGGCGGCCGCGCCCCGGCCGTGGTCTGTGACCGGTTCTCGAGTTAAAACCGGAGTTCGAGCCTACGCTCCTGGTTTGAGACACCCCGGTGAACTGTGGGTATGCGCTCGAACCAGTCCGAGCGTCCGGCAGCCGGTGTTCCGGCGGCGCTACTACTTCCAGCCGGGGGAGGTCAGGGGCGAGCGCGACCGGCTCGAACCCAGCACATACGAGGTGTCGGTGGAACTCGACAGCCGCCGCCGCGAGACCGCGACCTGTCGTGTCGGGCCGGACCTGAAGCCGGACGGTCCGCGTCGAACTCGGCAACGGGCCTGTCAGCGTCACCGAGGGGCTGTACAGCTAATACTGCTGGCTGTAACTGGTTGAAGATATCCGCGACCCCGGGGTCGCGAAATTCTTTACAGACGTACAGCCGGCAGTATAAGAACAGGGCAGCGGGGGACGTTCCGGGCCCGAGTAGCCGACACAGTTCGGTGGTCTACACTCCAGGCGACGATGCCACCGACCTGTCCCGGGCGAGACACAGCACGAGACCGGCAGTCGCCCCGAGCAGCCCCAGCAGGGGCTCAAGCCCCGGCGCGAGCGCTAGTGCGGCGGCCGCGAGCAGGGCGGCGCCCCCGAGTGCCGGTGCGGGCGAGCGGGTGTCGACACGCCCGGTGTCGCGGCCCGGGGGCCAGGCCGTCGAGCCGAACCGGCTCGCGAGCCCGAGCAGGGCCACCAACACCGCGAGCCCAAGCACCATACCGGCAGCCACGTCGGCCGGGGAGTGGACGCCGATGACGAGACGCGAGAGGGCGACCAGTACGGCGACTGAGCCGGCAGCGACGTACCGGGTTCGCCGGGCGCCGGCGGAGAGGACGGCCGCGGCACCACCGTAGACCGCCGTGGCTGTCGTCGCGTGCCCGCTGGGAAAGCCGTAGCCGTCGGCGGTCACGAACGACTCGTAGACCGGCGACACCGCTGAGGGGAGCCACACGGGCAGGACAGCCGTCCCCGCACCGGGCGGCCGGGGGAGCGCAAAGACCGACTTGAGGGCGGCGGCCGCCGCGTAGGACCCGACCAGCAGCGCCACCAGGAGCAGACAGTCACGCAGTGGTGTCGCGGTCAGCGCCGGGGCGCGTCCGCCCCGCGCTCGCCAGTAGAGGACACCGGTGGCGAGCAACAGAAACCACGTGTCCCCGAGTTGGGTGAGAAGGCCACCGGCGGCCACAGCCACCGCCGGAAGGGAGTCGGCAAACACGGGACCGCCGATACCACGCGTCACGACCGTTGGTGGCCGGCGCGTCGACTAAGCCCTGTTGCTCCGGCGCCACCCGGGCCGTTAGCTGTGTGTCCGAGCGGTGCTGGCGTGGGTCAAAAGGGCGGTAGCCACGGAGCTTGCCGGTTTGTCGGAGCGGAGAGTGGCGGTCACGACACGAGGGTGCCAGGAGACAGAATCAGTCGATGTGGCCTTCTTCGCGCAGCTGGGCGGCGTCCTTGCTGTCGTAGCGCCACTCGATGTTGGCCTTCTCGTCCTGCCAGTCCCACGGCTCAACGAGGACGATATCGTCCTCCTCGATCCAGGTCCGGTACTTCATGCGGCCGGGGATCCGCCCCATCCGCTCCTTCCCGTCCTCGCAGCGGACGCGGACGTGATTCCCGCCATCGTGGCGGGTCACGACCGCAAACAGCTCGTCGTCGTTGGGCATCCGGAGGTTCCGGCGCCCGTCTGAGTCACTCACAGTCCAACTAGGTGATGGCGCCGGATAAACACTCCGTGATCCCCGTTACCGGACACGGCGTGTGCCCGGAGAGCGCGCCCAGAGCCGGCTCACAGCGTCAGCCAGTCACCTCCACAGGCGTGGCGTTGGCGGCCTCGACGAGGCGGTCGGGGGCAACGGGAAAGAGTGTCTCGGGTGTGCCGGCGGCGGCCCACACCGTCTCGTGGTCGAGTAGTGTCTCGTCGACGAGAACCGCCGGGTCGCCGTCGTGACAGAACGGCGGCACACCGCCGACGCTGTAGCCCGTCGCCTCGGTGACCTCCCCTGTGCTGGCCATCCGCACGTCTGTGGCGTCGAGGAAGGCAGCCAGCCGACCCTCGTCGACACGGTTAGCCCCGCTCGTGACCACGACCACCGGCGTCCCGTCGGCGACGAAGACGAGACTGCTCGCGATCTGTGCGAGGGTACACCCGACGACGTCGGCGGCCTCGGCGGCGGTTTCGGTCCCCTCGGGGAACTGCTCGACCTCGATACTGAGTCCGTACCGGTCGGCGGCCTCACGCCGGAACGCGGCGGCGCGCTCGTCCATAGGGACCGACACTGCCCGTCGCCTAAAGAACTCTCGCTTCCGGCGCCGGTGTCAGTCGGTTTGGGTCCCCGTCGTCTCGCCGGCGGGGCGGGTGTACGTGACACTGATGCGCGCACTTGAGAGCTGTGTCCGGGTAGCCGCCTCCTCGGCGGTCTCGCCGGGTGCGCCGGCCTCGACGCCAAGTGACTTCTCCAGCGCGAACACGTCGAACAGCAGGGTCGTCTCCCGGCCGAGTGGCGGACAGGGAGGGGAGTACCCCGGCTCACCGCCAGGTTGGCTGCTCTGTCTGGCCCCGCCCAGGCTGTCGACCGTCGCCGTCCGCGGGACGCCAACGGGAATCGCCTCGGTGTCCGCCGGGAGGTTCCACAGCACCCAGAACAGCGGCTTGTTGAACACGCCAAGGTCGGCCTCGGCGACGACCGCAAGCGCCGCCGTCGAGTTCGGGGTCGACTCGACGAACAGGGGCGGTGACACCCCCTCGCCTTCGCAGGCGTACCGGTCGGGAAGCCGCCCGTCGTCGGCGAGCACGGGGCTAGAGACCGAGAGCGGGTCACCGCTGGCGACCTTGCGCTGGACACAGCCGGCTAGCCCGGCAGCCCCACCGGTCGCCAGTCCGCCACCCAGTGCCGCCAGCAGCCGTCGCCGTCGCATACGCACAGGAGGGGGCCGGACGGCTCCTGTCTTTCGCTTTCCTACCGCAACCGGTCACGGAGCATCCGGATTTCCTCGAGTAGCCCGTCGACGACCTGCAGCGGTCGAAAGCCCGAGTCGGGGTTCTCTGCGGGTTCGAACCCGGCTAGGTCCTCGCGGGGGACCGCTACGAGGCGGCCGGTGGTCACGCGCCGGCCGTCGGCGTCGGCCACCTCCAGTAGCCGGACCGTGCCGTCGTCCTCGTCCACGCCTGTCCCCACGACGCGGTAGATGGCCTCGGTGTAGTCGGCGTCGACAGGGCGGTAGTGGTCGTACGGGCTCGGGTCGGGCACAGCGGTCGGTTACGGCCGGAGGGACAAAACCGCTCGGTGGCCGCGGGGAGCCCCGGCGAACCGACTTGTGGCTGGCGCCCATACCGGAGACGATGCCAGGCAACGCCGACCTCGGGACGTTCGGCTCGGAGAGCAACGACGACGCCGCGGACGTACCGGCGGAGGCGACGGTCTGTACGGTCGCCACACAGACCGAGACCTTCCAACGGTGTCGGAGTGGGTTCTACCCGTGTCCGCGGTCCTACCCCAGGGCTGACCGCGAGTTCGAGTACATGGCCTTCTACCGGACCGCACCGACCTCCGCCATCACCCACTACGCCTCTGTCGAGGAACGGACGCTCGAGCGGGCCAGCGAAGCAGGGAGTGACAGGGCGAGGATGGACAGCGAGGACTGGGCCGACCTGATCGAGCCCTTCTCGGACGAACGGGAGGTAGTGGTCTTTCAGTTCGGGGACCTCCTCGCGCTGGCGGACCCGGTCGTCAACGACCGAACCGGGGTCCGGGGGGCGTGGTACCACACGGTCGGCGACCTGCGAGCGGTCACGTCACTGTCGGGGCTGTCAGAGCGGGCCGAGCAGACGCCGTGAGGGTGACCGGCGGCCGGTCAGGGGTCGAGCTTGTCACGCGCGGTCCCGGCGAGGTAGCCGGTTGCGCCGCCAAAGCCGGCGCCGATCCCGGCGCCGACGGGACCGAGCCGGCTGCCCAGCGCCGCGCCGACACTGGCACCGACTGACGCGCCACGCTTTGCGTGCTTGCCACCGGACTGCTTGTCACCGGACATAGCTGTAGGTGGGGCTGGACGGGCAAAACGGTTCGGCCACGAGCGCGGGCGTTTTGCCCGTCCGGACCAACCCTGTGTATGCACCTTCTGGTGACAGGCGGTAACGGTTTCATCGGGCGACAGGTCTGTCGGCTGGCGGTCGCGGACGGCCACGACGTGACTAGTGTCGCCCGCAGCGGGCCGCCTGCCTCCGACGAGCGGGGCCCCTGGGCCGACGACGTGACCTGGGTCGCGGCGGACGTCTTCGCCCCGCAGAAGTACCGTGAGCGGCTGACAGGTGTCGACACCGTCGTCCACTCCATCGGTATCATCGAGGAGTCCCCGGAGCAGGGCGTGACCTTCGAGCGGGTCAACGGTGACGCCGGCCTCCTCGTCGCCCTGGAGGCCGAGCGCGCAGGCGTCGGCCGCGTCGTCTACGTCTCCTCCTCGACGACCCCACCCGGGGTGCGAGCGGCCTACATCGAGGCAAAGCGCCGCGCCGAGGCCGCAATCGAGGACCTCGGGACCGAGACGGTTGTCCTCCGCCCCGGCCCCGTCTACGGGCCGGGCCAGCCACACTTCCCGGCCGTGGTCAACAGACTCCTCGCCGCGCTGGGCCGGTTCGAGGTCGTTGCCAAGCGACTCGGCGAGGACCGTCCGCTCTCCGTCGAGACCGTCGGACGGGCCATCTACGCCTGCGCCGTCGAGGACGAGACTGCCGAGCGACTCGACGGGCCTGCCATCGCCGCCTACCGGTAGCCGGCCGTCGTACCGTCGGTCACCGGCTCAGTCCGACAGAAAGCGCCCGTGAAAGCCAAACGGGTGGTGATGCGGGAGTCGGGCCCGGGCCAGTTCCTCGAGGGAGACAGCGTCGAAGACGAGCAGCATCGACCGCTCGGCGTCGACGTCCAGTGCGGGTGCGAGTACGACCCCTCGGTCCTCGTCACCGGCGTCGCCCTCGGCGGGGTCGCCGGCCTCCGGGTGACGAACCATCCGGGGTTCCTCGACGTAGACGCCACGCTCCCACCACTCCCGGGCGCTACCGGTCTCGGTGTCGACCTTGACGAGCCCGTTTGCACCCTCGCGGTCGGTCGCCTGGCCGTAGACGTACCGGTGGTCACGGGCCCGGACGGCACGCGGGACCGTCGGCAGCTCCATCCCGCCGTCGTAGAGGCGCTCGCGTGTAACTGTGCCGTCCCCCGAACCGTCGTCGCCCCCGGGGTCGACCCGGTACCGGGCCAGGCGCCCCGCCGGCACACCCGGAAACCCCTCCTCCTCGAGTGTCTGGAGTGAGAGGGCGTCGACGATGGCGTCGTCCTCGAAGTCGACGAGGTCGACGACCACCTCGTCGCCGTCGTCGTACGCGTTGACCGTGTGAAAGGAGAAGACGGTCGGCGCCTCGACCGTGTCCACGTCACCGGTCTCGCGGTCGACCAGCAG
>JAQCNN010000040.1 GCA_028275005.1 Salinirussus sp. | reverse complement strand
AGCGGGTACTGGTCGGCCATCTGTGACCTCAACCGCTCCCACTCCTCCTCGTCGGTGTCGCCGCGGGCGAGTGGCGTGTCGGTCACCGCCGGACAGACCGCGTTCACCCGGACGCCGTCGGGCCCGGCCTCGGCCGCGAGCGAGTGGGTGAAGTTCACCACCGCCCCCTTCGTCAGCGAGTACGCCGACAGCCGCGCGACCCCAGTGACGCCCGCGAAGGAGGCTGTGTTGATGATACTGCCCGACCCTTGACCCTTGAGGTGAGGGAGAGCGGCGTGACAGCCGTTCCAGACGCCCTTGATATTGACGTCGATAACCCGGTCGCGCTCCTCCTCCCCGACCTCCTCGGTAACGGTTCGGGTGTGGCTGATCCCGGCGTTGTTCACGACGATATCCAGACCGTGTTCCTCCGCGGTTGCGTCGATAGCCGCGTGGACCGCCTCCGCGTCGGTGACGTCGAGCTCGTGGGCCACCGCGTCGCCGCCGTCCTCTTCGACCGACCTGACGGTCTCCTCGGCCGCCGCGGCGTCGATATCCGCGGCGACGACCGTTGCCCCCTCCTCCGCGAACCGCTCTGCCGTTGCCCGTCCGAGCCCCGACCCGCCGCCGGTGATAAACGCCGTCCTGGTATCGAGTCGCATACGGCCCCCCTGTACCGCCAGGGTATAAAGACTCCCGCAGGTCGGCAGGCGCGGTGTCTGTTCGACGGAACTGTGACCACCACCTCGCTGTAGCCCTCGACGCTCGACCGGCTCGCGTGCGTGGCCGGTCGCGGGGAGTGGCGGGCTGACCCCGAGTCAGTGGTGCAACTGCTGGGGCACCGGGCTCTCCTCGTCGCCGTGTCGGTCGACGAGCGAGCGCTGGGTGGCCTCGTCCATCCCGTCGTACCGCTCGGCGGCATCCAGCACCATCGCGACGAGCGTTGGGTCACCTGGGGTGACGACGCTGGTCAACCCCTGTGCGGCCGCAAAGCCGAAGCGCTCCTGCACCGCCGCCGGCTTCCCGACGGGCTCGTACCAGGTCGCGTAGGGTCGGTCCGCCGGGGCGAGTTCATCGGCCGGCGGCCACGGCCCCTTCGCGAAGGCCTTGATACCGAGCGTCCCGACGCCCTCCTCCGCTGCCCGGTCGAGAACACCCTCGTAATCGTACTGCTCACCACTCTTGCCGGCGACGACGGGGTTGAGCGGGAACATGACGGTCTCGGCGTCTTCGACCCGGTCGAGGGCCTCGTGGATGAGGTCGGGTTTGCCGTGGCTGGTCAGCCCGATATGGTCGACCAGCCCCTCGGCTTTTGCCTCCCGGATCGCCGCGAGCGCGCCGTCCGGCTCCGTCACCGTCTCGAGCTCCTCCCCCGTTTCGAGCCCGTGGACCTGGTAGAGGTCGATACTGTCGACGCCCAGCCGGTCGAGCGACCGCTCTAGCTCCCGGCGCGCCCCCTCGTACTCGCGCTCCTGGGTCTTGCAGCCCACGAAGAGTTCCTCTCGGTGCTGGCGGAGCTTCGGCCCCAGCTTGAGTTCCGCGTCGCCGTAGGTCGGGGCGACATCGACGTGGTTGACGCCGTACTCGAGCAGGAGTTCGACGAGCTGGTTCGCCCCTTCCTGTTCGAGCCAGTTCAGCGCAATAGCCCCGAACGCGACGACCGTGCTGTCGTGGCCGGTCTCTCCGAGCGGTCTGGTGTCCATACACACCCCTCACGCCCGGCGGCAAAAAGTGTGGCCGGCCGGCGTCCCTGCCGGGCGGGTCTGTCGAGCCTGCAACTGCGCTCGCCGCTCTATCTACCCGCCGGCATCCCCGACGTCGTCGGGGGACGCAGCAACTCCTACGAGAGGAAAACCGAGACCGGCCGCCAGGAGGCTGTCAGCGACATCAAGGCGGAGGCCGCCGAGGTCGGCGCGGACGCTGTCGTCGGTGCCACGCTGGACGACGAGGAGATGGCCGAGGGGATGCTCTGGGTCAATATCTCCGGAACTGCGGTCAGGACCCGTCGCGGGTAGCTGTCGCCGTCCCGAATCCGCTACACCACGTCGGGTTTCGTGAGCACCGCGTGGCCGGCGACCTCGTACCGGCGGGCCTGTGGCTCCTCCTCGGTCAGCTCGTAGCCGCGCTCGCCGTCGAGAATCGCCTGTAGCCCCTCCAGATAGTCGTCGACCAGGCCGAGTTCCTCGCCCGACAGCGTGTGAGCGTGGGAGACGTGCAGTGTGTCGAAGGCACCCGCCTCGTGCAGGTCCCGGACCCGCCGGAGCGTCTCGACGTACTCGTGGATGTCACAGCCCTCGAAGTGGATGTAGAGGTCGTGGTCACGGTGGAGCAGGTCCGCGCCGTAGAGGACGCCGTCCGCGCGGTCGAGAACGGCCAGTTGCCCCGGCGAGTGACCGGGCACACCGACCAGTTCGAGTTCGCGGCCACCGAGGTCGACTGTCTCGCCCGGCTCGGCGGCCTCCACGCCGGCCGCCGGTGGGATCTCGAACGTCTCGGCGTCGAACCCGTCGGGAAAGGACTCTCCGGCGGCCTTCCAGTCGGCGATAAAGTCCGCCGGCCCGTAGCCGAACTCGTCGGTGACGACATCGGTCGTCACCCGGCCGTCGGCCGTCCGCTCGCGGTCGTGGATCCGAACGCTCTCGAACTGGTGGGCGGCACCCATGTGGTCCCAGTGGGAGTGGGTCAACAGGAGTGAGACGGGCACCTCCACGAGCCCGTCGACGGCCCCCCGGAGGTCGCCAAAGCCGCCGCCGGCGTCGACCTGGAGCGCCCGCTCGTCGCCGACAATCAGGAAGGTGCCGAACACGCCCCCCTCGGTGAGCCGGTAGCTGTGGTCGCTGAGCCGGTCGATGTCGTACCAGTCGTCGGTTGCGTTCATGACCGCCCGGTTTGGCCCACAGCCGAATGAACTGTTCGCCCGGGTCGGGCCAAGCGGTGCACGCACCAGGTGGCGACTCTCGGCGTCACCTCTCCGGGCTCTCGCCGACGAACGCCCCGGCTCCGGGCGGTGACAGCAGGCCGGGCCCGCGGGCTACTGGTCGGCGACGCTGTAGGTGACCGTGCCGATGGCAACCTGCTTCCGCTCGCCGTCGGGTGCGGTGCTCTCGACGTCGACCTGTGCGACCGCTGTGGAACTGCCCACGCGGACGACCGCAGCGGTCGCGTAGGCGGTGTCGGTGACCGGGCGGAGGTAGTTGATGTCGAGGTTCGTTGTCGCCATGAACGGCCGGTCCTCGCGGTCCTCGAAGGTCGACCCGATGGCGACCCCGCCGGCGACGTCGACCAGCGTCGCGGTCACACCGCCGTGCATCACGTCCCCCGGGTTGCGCTTGAACCCCTCGTAGTCGACGGCGAGCACCACCTCGCCGTCGCTGTACTCCTCGACTCGGAGACCGACCCAGTCGTTGAACGTCCCGTCGGGGAAGAAGTCGCCGTCCGCGCGGGCACCCGGCCGGTCGGCATCCGGGTCGATATCGGCTTCCGGCCCGCCCCGGTCGTCTGTCTCCGGCTCGCTCCCATCGGCAGCCCCGTCAGGCTCGGTCCCGGGCCCACTGGCATCGGAGTCGGTCATCGCCCGGGAGGTGTCCCGCCGGTCGCAAAGAGGCTTCGGCTCGCCGCTGGCCTATCCGCTGGAGTAGCCGCCGTCGACGACCAGCTCGTGACCGGTCACGAAGGAGGACTCCTCGCCGGCCAGAAAGCGGATCGCGTCGGCGATCTCCTCGGGCTGGCCGATCCGGTCCAGGGCGTACAGACTCTCGAGTTTCTCCCGGGCGGCCTCCGGGTCATCCCGGGACTCGAGCCCGCCACGGACCAGCGGCGTGTCGGTAAAGCCCGGACAGACCGCGTTTGCGCGGACCCCGTGCCGGCCGAGTTCGCCCGCCAGCGACTTTGTGAACTTCGTGACACCGCCCTTCGTAAAGGCGTATGCCGCGGCGAAGGGCTGGCCGATCACCCCCGCAAGCGACGCGACGTTGACGATAGACCCCGACCCCTGCTTCTTGAGGTGAGGGATTGCGGCCCGACAGCCGTTCCAGACGCCCTTGCCGTTGATACCGAGGATCCGGTCGCGGTCCTCGAGGGAGAGCTCCTCCATCGCGCAGTTGGCCTGGCCGACGCCGGCGTTGTTGACGATTGCGTCCAGCCCGTGCTCCGCGGCGGCGGCGTCGACGGTGTCCTCGAAGGCCGCGGCGTCGGTCACGTCCAGCTCGTAGAGGACCGCGCTCCCGGGGCGGTCGCTGTCCTCCACCTCGGCGACAGTCTCCTCGCCGCCCTCCACGTCGACGTCGGTGACGACGACCGTCGCCCCCTCGTCGGCACACCGCTTTGCTGTCGCGCGTCCGATCCCCGACCCGGCGCCCGTGACGAAGACGGTTCTGTCCTGAAATCGCATACCCCAACGACCACAGCGGGGCACAAAAGTCCACCTACCGACCCACGGTTACTCACCCCGTTCCAGCGTGCAATCGGTCTTGCCGGAGCGTGTGCCGACGACCCGGCGGCGGACACCGTCTGTTGCTCACTCCCCGTGGAGTCGCTCGGCGGCTGCCTCGAACTCGGCGCGGGTGTTCAGATTCTCGAACGTCGCCGGCGTGGCGTGTTCCGTGACCCCCTCCGGACCGACGACGACGTGCTCGAGGGTCGCCAACGGCGCAACGACACGGCTCTCCCCACGCTCGAGGGCGGCCGTACAGGCCGCGACCGTCGGCTCGACGCGGTAGACCGCCTGCATCGGCTGGACCCACTCGTCGGGCTTTGGCACCGCGGCGTCGCGACCGGCCGCCCGCTCGAAGAGGTAGTCCAGAAAGCCGGGGTCCACGAAGGGCATGTCACAGGCCACAGCGGCGGCGTACTCGCTGTCGACGGCCCGCAAGCCGGTCACGAGGCCGGCCATCGGCCCCCGGTCGGGCTCCGGGTCCTCGGCGACGGTCGGCACAGGGTCGACTGTTCTCAGGGCCTCCTCGATTGCCCCGCGCTGGTCGGGTCGACAGTTGACGACGAGTTCGTCGACGACCTGACCGAGTCGGTCGGCCACCCGGCAGACCACCGGCGTGCCCGCGAGGTCCGCGACAGCCTTGTCCTGCTCACCAAAGCGGGTCGAGCGACCCCCGGCGACGATAACGCCAGCACGCATTGTCGGGGCTTCGACGCCGGCGGCAAAGAGGCTTGGCCGGCACTCTCAACTGGCCCAGGTAACGCGACAGAGGGGTGCACAGGCCACCACCACCCCAGCGGCGCGCCGGGGTCTCCTGAGCCGGTTTCCCGTGACCAGGCCGCGTCACTCACCCGTGTCGTCGGTCTCCCGGTCGTCGAACTCGAACTCGAGTTCGGCCGTTTCGGTGTCGGTCTCGGCGGTGACCTCGACGTCCTCGGCGTCGGGGAGTGTCACGGTCACCCGCCCCCCGTCGTCGGTCACCCCGGCGCGCTCGTCGTTGACGAACACCGTCGTGTCGGCTGCGGGGTCCCCGTCAGCGAGGACCCGCAGTGTCACCGTCTCGCCCGGTCCGGGGTCACCCCCGTCGACGACGAGTTCGAGGGTCTCGGTTTCCCCGTCGTCGGCCCCCTCGTCATCCGCGGTGCTGTTGTCCTCATCGCGCTCCTGGTCCTCGGGCGCTTGGTCCTCGCGCTCCTGGTCCTCGCCGGGGGCCGCAAGCGAGCCGTTCCGAACGGCGTACTCCTCCTCCGTCTCGAAGGAGCCCTTTGTTATCTCGAGTTCGAGGTCCTCGGCGTCGGCCGGGAGGGCAAAGTCGAGCTTGCCGCTTGCGTCGGTCACCCCGACCCGCTCGCCGTTGGCCGAAACGGTCGCGTCGGCGATCCCACTCCCGTTGTAGGTCGCGGTCACGGCGACCGTCCCGTCCGCGAGCGTGGCCGAGACGTCGACGTCTCCCCGGAATCTCTCCTCGCGCTGCTCGCTGTCGCCGAACTCGAGGTCGAGTTCCGCCTCACCCGCACCGCGCTCGGCGGTGAGTGTCACCTCGCCCGCGTCGGGGAGGGTCAGGGTGAATGTCCCGTCGGCGGTGGTCTCGCCGGCCACCTCGCCGTCGACGCCGACGGCGATGTCGGCTGCCGGGTCGCCGTCGGCGAGCGTGCGTACCGTCACCGTTGCGCCGGGTGCCGGCTGGCCGTCCGTGACGACGAGGGCGAGCTCGTCGACGCGCTCGGAGTCCTCGGTCTCGTCCTCGGTTTCGTCCGCCTCCCGCTCACCCTCCTCGCCGTTGGCCGGCTCGACCTCCTCCTCGAGGCTGAACACCTCGCCCGAGGAGCCGTCGACGCCGACCTCTGCCTCGCCGGTCAGGCTGTCGGCACGGAGTTCGAACCCGAACTCGTAGCTGCCGTCCTCGCCGTGGATTCCGGCGTCGGTGAGCGCCCACGAGCCGTTCCCGGTGTCGGTCAGCGCGCTGCGTGCCGTCTCGAGGGCGGTCGACTGGTCCACCGTGACCGCAGCGTTGCGGTCCGGCTCGCGCTCGAACTCCCGGGAGCGCTCGCCGTCCTCGCTGCTCACCTCGATGGAGAGCCCGCCGTCGGTCTCCAGGCTAATCTCGCCCTGTTGCTGGCCGGTGAACTGTGCGAGTAGCGCGGTGGCGCCGGTCCCGCGGACGTTGTCGAGGGGGGTCACGGCCTGCTCCAGAGCGGTCCGGTTGAACCCGGCCACGCGCAGGTCGAGTGTCGAGAGGTTCGTCGCACGCCGTTCGAGACGGTCGTGTGCGTCAACGACACTCCCCGCACGGGCGTTGAGCGCCGCGAGCCGCTGGGCGAAGCCCGCCCGGTCGACCTCACCCTGCCGGTAGGCCTCGACGGCCGCGCGGTAGTCATCGCGGATCCCCTCGGCGCGGTCACGGACGGCCTCGGCCCGCTCGGCGACGACCTCGGCGCGCCCCTCCTCGCGCTCGTACTCGACCTCGAAGGCCGTCTCCTCGACCTCCGACTGCACGTCGTCGCTGGTGACCGAGAGCACGGTCGAGAGCTGGGCGCCTGCGGTCACGTTGACGGAGCTGTTCGTCGTGGCGTTGGCCCCGGGCCCGTCGGCCGTCTGGGCGCCGACGGGGGCCGCGGCCGCGACCAGACCCGCGGCACCGACGACGACAAGCGCCACCACGAGCATCGACAGGAACGGGCGGTCTCGCATTGTCCTATCTTCGGAGCCCTACAAGTATAAACCGGGCCGACGCTGGCGCCCGTTTGCAGCCGTTTGCGGACAGTTGCAGGCGCCGCCCTCGGGCGGTCGGATGAACAGCCACAAACCGTAAGACGCCGAGCGTCGAACAATACAACGGATGGTCACCCGCAGGGGACTCGTCGTTGCCGCCCTCGCTCTGGTGCTGGTCGTGACGCCGCTGCTGACGGGCCCAGGGCTGGCACAGAGCCAGCCCGACCCCGGCACTGACAACACTGTCACGCGGATCGAGGTGCAGGCAGACGGGGACGCCCGCTGGACGGTCCGGGTCCGGACGCGACTGTCGACCCAGACCGAGGTCGACGCCTACCGGACCTTCCAGGACCGCTTTCGCAACGACACCGCGAGCAGCCTCGACCCCTTCCGTGAGCGGATGCGTGCGGTCGTCACCAGCGCGGCCGAGGCCACCGGCCGCGAGATGCGGGCGACGAACTTCACCGCCACGACGGACATCCAGCAGGTGCCCCGACGGTGGGGTGTGGTCTCCTACTCGTTCACCTGGGAGGGGTTCGCGGCCAGTCGGGCCGACACCGTTCGCGTCGGTGACGCCTTCGAGGGTGGGCTCCTGTTCACCGAGAACGACACACTCGCAATCGAGGCCCCCTCCGGCTACACGGTCACGGATACCGACCCAGCGCCCACCAACCGGGCGGACGACACGGTCACCTGGGTCGGTCGAGTCGACTTCGACGACCGGCGCCCGCAGGTCGGGTTCGCCCCCGCCGACGCGGTCGCCGGGACGGCCACGACGCCGACCGCCACGAACGGCGGGTCCGGACCGGGAAACGGCAGTAGCGCGGACAGGGCAAACGGTGAGCCCAGTGTCGGGAACGAGGTCGTCCTCGCGCTCGTGAGTGTCTCCGTCGGTCTGGCGGCGGTCTTCGGGCTGCTGGTCTGGCGGCGAACCCGCTCCGACGAGACTGCCCCCGCGGCCGACACCGGTGGCCCCGATGGTGAGCCGGCCGCACTGATCTCGGACGAGGAACGGCTAATACAGCTACTCGAGTCCGCCGACGGACGGATGCGGCAGTCCGCGGTCGCCGACCGGCTGGACTGGTCGGCGTCGAAGACATCCCGGACGGTCTCCTCGCTGGCCGAGGACGAGGCGGTCGAGAAGCTACGGATCGGCCGCGAGAACGTCGTCAGCCTGACTGAGGCCGGCGACTCGGACGAGCCCGGCTCCGGACCGGACTCAGGACAGCGAGAGGGCTAGCCGCTCGCCGGTGTCCAGCCCGCAACGGAGCGCCGCGTGCAGCCGCCCCTCGCCGGCGACCCAGTCACCCACACAGTAGAGCCCGTGCTCCTCCGCGGCGTCGACCGGGCCGCGTGCGACACCCCCGTCGGGCTGGGCGTAGAGCCAACCCTGCTGGTCGGTCCAGTCCGGCTCGCGCAGCCGCTCGTCGCCGACGATAGCCGCCGTCATGTCGGTCAGTGCCGCGACATTCTCCGCCGGGTCGTCGTCGTAGTGTGTCGTTGCCCACTCGGGGCTGGCCTGGACGATGAGTAGCGTCTCACCCTCGGGGACGTGGCCGGCCTTGCACTCCTCACGGCTGACCCAGCCCACGTCGTGAGCCTTGTCGGTGTTGACCAGCGCGTAGTAGGGCCGGTCGAGTTCGAACGGGTAGTGTAAGACGGCGGTGTAGTTGCTCCGGTACTCGACGTCGGCGGCGGCGTCGGCGAGTGTCCCCCGAAGGTCGGCGTCCCAGTCGGCGGACGCGAGGAGGTCGGCGGTCTGTGGGGCGGGCGGGTTGAGAACGAGGGCGTCGAAGGGCCCCCACTCCCCGCCGTCGGCGTCGAACAGCCGCCACCCCTCCCCGTCGCGTGCGAGCCGTTCGACCGTCGTCCGGCGGTGGACCGTCGCGTCCGTCCGGGCGAGTAGCCGCTTTGCGACCTGGGTTACCCCCGTCTCGTAGCTCCACTTGTGGTCGTCGGCGTCCCGGCCCTCCGAGACGGTGCCGTCGGCGTCGAAGGTGTAGATGGGTTCGGTCACGTTCACCAGGCCGTCGGTGTCGAGTTGCTCGGTCACCAACTCGACCACGCGGTCGTCGTCGTCCTTGAGGTAGTTGGCGCCGTAGTCGTAGTGGATGCCGTCACGGCGGCGGGTCGCAGCCCGCCCGCAGACGCCGCCCGACTTCTCGAGGATCGTCGTCTCCACGTCAGCCGTGTTCTCGACAACGTAGGCCAGTGCCGCCGCGCCCGCTCCCGCGCCGACGATACCCAAGTGCATACGCCTAACTGTGGCCCGACGGATGAAAACCACACGGACAACGGGGTCGCAGACGCCGCCGGGATAGGAACCCTTTTTCCCGCCCGGTGATGAGCCGCGGCCGAGATGGACGTCGGACTGACCGGCTACGGCCGGTACGTACCGGAGGAGGTGCTCACCGGCGCCGAGGTGGCCGAGCAGAGCGGGCTCCCGGAGGAGGTCGTCGTCGAGAAGATGGGGATGCGCCACAAGCACGTCTGTCCTCCCGAGGACGACCACTGCACGGATATGGCCATCGCGGCCGCCGAGGAGGCCCTCGCCGACGCCGGCCTCAACGCCGCCGACCTGGGTCTCGTCCTCTACCACGGCAGCGAGTACAAGGACTACATCGTCTGGTCGGCAGCCGCGGATATCGCCGAGCGGCTGGGTGCGGCGAACGCCTACGCCACCGAGAGTTACACGCTGTGTGCCGGCTGCCCGGTCGCGGTCCGGCAGGCCCGCGCACAGCTGCTCGTCGAGGCGGTCGACACCGCGCTGCTGGTCACCGCCACCCGTGAGGAGGACCTGCTCGACTACGAGAACGAGCGCTCCTCGTTCATGTTCAACTTCGGGAGCGGGGGGGCCGCCTGCGTCCTCGAGGCCGACCCGGCCCCCGACCGACAGAAAGCCGTCGTCCGGGAGAGCGCCGCGGTCACCGACGGCTCCTTCGCAGAGGACGTCGTCATGCCCGGCGGGGGCTCGGTCAACCCCACTACCGACGACACCGTCGACGGGGGTCTCCACCGGCTCGACGTCCCGGACCCCGACGGGATGAAAGAGCGCCTCGCCCCGGTCTCCCTGCCAAACTACCTGGAGGTGGCCGACGAGGCACTGTCCCAGTCGGGCTACGGCCGCGACGACCTGGACTTCGTCGCCGTGACACACATGAAACGGTCGTTTCACCGGACGCTGCTCGAGGAGCTCGGCGTCGACCCCGAGGAGGACGCCTACTACCTCGACGACTACGGCCACATGCAGAGTGTCGACCAGGTGGTGGCGCTAGACGAGGGTCACGACCGGGGTCGCGTCGCACCCGGGGACGTGGTGCTCCTTCTCGCCGCCGGGACGGGCTACACCTGGTCGGCGACGGTGCTGGAGTGGCGCGGGGCGTGACGGCCTGGGGGGTAGCGGCCGATACTGTCGCGGTGGCGGGGGCTTTTGTGGCTCGGTCGCATACGTGACACCGATGACACGACTGCGGATCGCCCTGTTGAACGCGGCTCACAGCGGCGACCACACCCGCCGCAACTTCCGGCGGGAGGTCGACGCCGACCTCGTGGAGTTCGACGTGGCCGACCGGGAGCTACCCGACGGCTTCGCGTTCGACGGCTGCATCGTGACCGGGTCGCGGGCCTCGGTCTACTGGGACGAGCCGTGGATCGGCGAACTGAAGCAGTGGGTCGGCGATGCCGTCGAGGCCGGCCTCCCATTTTTGGGGGTCTGTTACGGTCACCAGCTACTCGCGGACGTGTTGGGCGGGCGCGTCGAGGGGATGGGCGACTACGAGATCGGCTACCGGACGGTCGAACACGACGGCTCCCGGCTCTTTGAAGGGGTCGACGAGGAGTTCACCGTCTTTACCACCCACTCCGACCGGGTCGCCGAACTCCCGCCCGGCGCCGACCTGATCGCGAGAAACGACTACGGGGTCCACGGCTTCCGGAAGGGCGACGTCTTCACCGTCCAGTTCCACCCCGAGTACGACATGGAGACCGCCCGGACGGTCACGGAGGGGAAGGACGACCAACTCTCCGCCGAGCGCCTCCAGGGGGTGCTCGACGGGGTCACCGAGGAGAACTTCGCGGCCGCCTGCGAGGCAAAGACGCTGTTCGACAACTTCCTCGACTACGTCCGGGCACAGTCCGAGGCCGAGGTCGGGGCGGAGACGGCCGCCGACGACTGACCACCGCGCTCCAAGAGGCGTGCGGGCCGACGGTCGGCTACGAGAACCGCCCGGTTACCGCCGCACACGTCTGACAGACCGTGACCAGTCCCGACCCCGAATCGGCGCGCTCGATCGACACGGTGGTCCGCTCGCCACAGTCCTGACACTCACGGCGGATGTCGGCCCCAGCTTCGTCCGCGGGCGCGCCAAGCGCGAGCGCAACGACGCGCTCGTCACCTTCGTTTCGCCCGAGTTGCCACTCACCCGGCGCAAACCGGACCGCCTCACCGGCCCCGACAGTCACGTCGCCGTCCTCTGTCTCGAAGGTGGCCTCCCCCTCGATGACGTAGAACAGCTCCGCCTGGTCGGGATGGCGGTGATAGCCAAAGCCAAAGGCGTCGCCGGGTTCGAGTTCGTAGTGGTTAACCGCCACCTCCTCGGCGCCGAGGGCCCGGCCCAGCGGCCGCTTTGCCGCCGCCGGCGACGTCCGACTGTCGACGTCGTCGGCGCTCACCCGCTCCATCTCACTCGCTCCTGTCGATGTCGAGTTCGTCGTCGAGCCCGTTGAGCCAGTCTGCGTCGGACAGTTCCTCCATCTGCTCCCGGAAGTGCTCCTCGCAGACACCGACCTGGACCCCCTCCTTCTCGACGGTGATGTCCGCCCCCCGGTCACAATAGTGGCACTCCATACCTCACCTACTCGCGCCTCGGCTATGAAGCCTGCGAACCGGACCAGCCCCCCTCTACAGACACTTGCACACACGCCACACCCCCAGGCCGTCTGTGACGGTAGCTAGTGGCAGCCGGGCGGCCACAGTGGCTCGGCTGTGTGAGTGCTCGGTCCCGCCGCGGTGACACACCCGCCCTCGGTTCGTTCGCCCTCCCGAAACCGACGCGTTGATACCGGCTGCGCGACCGATCCTGGCCGTGAACCGGCGGCTGTTGCGCTACGCGGTGTTGTTGCTGGGCACGCTCGCGTACACCTGCCTGACCTTTGTCTGGTTCTCGCTTGCGGCGTATCTCTCGGCGGTCACGGCCGACCTCTCGCTCACCGCCACGCAGGCTGGCCTCCTCACCGGTGCGATCCCGCTGACCTACATCCCCCTCTCGCTGGTCTCGGGGTCACTGGTCGACCGCGTTGGCCCCTACCGGGCTATCGGCGCCGGTCTCGCCGTCTTTGGCGCCGCACAGGTCGGCCGCGCCGCGGCCGGCTCGTTTGTCGCGATACTCGGGCTCACGGTTGTCGTGGGTGCCGGTGCGACCGCAATCACGTTCGGGCTCCCGAAGCTGGTCTCCGAACTCTTCCCGGCGGACGCCTCCGGCGCACCCTCCTCGGTGTACGTACTGGGTGCCTCCGCGGGGACGGCCGCCGCCTTTAGTCTCGGGCGTGGCCTGTTGGGGCCGGCGGCTGGGGGCTGGCGGCCGCTGTTCCGGCTCACGGGGCTGGCGGTGCTCGGCTACGCTGCCCTCTGGCTGGTCGTTGTCCGGCTTGCCCCCCTCTCGAAGCTGCGCTCGGCCGACGCCGCGGCGGCCGACACGGACGACGAGGTCAGCCTCGCCACCCTACAGCGAGACGTCTTCCGGGTGTTCGCCAGCGGGTCGATGCGGCTGCTCGTCGTCGCCGGCGTTGTCTACCTGCTGGTGGTCCACGGCTTCCAGAACTGGCTGGCAACGGTGCTCGAGGCCCGCGGGGTCCGGGCCCCGCTGGCTGCGACGGCCACCAGCGGCTTTGTTGTCGCCGCGGCAGCCGGAACGCTCACACTCCCGGTCCTCTCCGACCGGATCGACGCCCGAGGGCCCGTCATCGCGGCCTGTGGCGCCGCCTGCGCGCTGGGGACGGCGGTGCTTCTGGTCCCCGGGGTCCCCGCCGTCGTCGGTGTCGCCGGCGCGCTCGCGGCCGGCGTCGGGGCCGGCGGTATCTCCCCACTGGTCCGGGTCGTCCCCGCCGAACTGGAGGCGGTCGGCCCGGCACTGACCGGGACGGCCGTCGGGCTGGTCTTTGCCGTCGGCGAAACCGGCGGCTTCCTCGGCCCCTTCCTCATCGGGTGGCTCTACGACCTCTCCGGGTCGTACGCGCCGGGGCTCGCGGTGATCTGTGCCTGCTCGCTCGCGGCTGTCGTGGCCGGCCGACGACTCCCGGTCTGAGCGCCGGTGTTCACAGCTGGCTGGCACACTCCCGGCAGTAGGAGTAGCCAGCCGCGTTGTGCGCGCCACAGCTCCGGCAGTCGATACCCTGGCCCTCGTCGGTGGCGCTGTGGTCGGGGGCGCGCTCGACCGGTGCCCGCGCACTTTCGGCCTCCGACGCGCGGGGTGCGGTCTGTCCGCCCCGAGAGTCACGCAGGTACCGGTAGAGCAGCACCTGGACGAGCGCGAATCCCACGAGGTAGACGGCCAGCCAGACCCACGTGGACATACCGAACATTCACAACCGGTGTACTTGGATGTTCGGCCGGAGGGTGCTCAGGGGGCCGCACGGCCGTGTTCCGACCGCGCGGCCGAGACACAGCGCCCAACAGAGCGCCCACCCGTGTCGCGATGGCACCGGCTCCTGTGGGTGTGTCGACACCGTGGCCCGTGCTCGGTCGGCCGCTATGCGTCCGGCGGGGAGCGGTCGCGGTTGAATTCGTCGAAGACCTCCATGTTGTCGGGGACCTCGTGTGGGATCCGGCGCTGGTCGCGTCGCTCGACGTTTGCGTCCTCGACGGGGTCGGCGACGGACGCCCAGCCCTCCTTGACCCCGATACTCTCTGCGGGTGAGCCCGCGGCGATGTGGTGGGCGGGGATGTCCTTCGAGGCCGCCGACTTGGCCGCGAGGATAGCGTTCTCGCCGACCTCCACGCCGGCCTGCACCATCGCGTCGTAGGTGACCCGGGCGTCGTCCTGGATAATCGTATGGTAGTTGTTTATGTGGGTCTGGTCGGTGGCGTCGTGACGGTGGGAGTAGATGTGAGCGTCGTCGGAGATCGAGACCCGGTCACCGACGGTCAGCTTCCCGCGGTCGTCGAGGTGGACGTCGTCGTGGATAACGACGTTGTCCCCGACGGCGATGTTGTGACCGTAGGTGAAGGTGATCCCCTTGAAAAAGCGGCAGTTGTCGCCACACTCGTCGAAGAGGTGTTTGGCGAGCATCCGGCGAAAGCGCAGTGCAAAGGCGATATTGTCGGCCATCGGGGTGGCGTCGAACTGCCGCCAGAGCCACTGGAGATACTTCGAGCGCTCGAACTGCTCCTCCATCGTCTCGACCTCGGCGTAGTACTCGCTCTCGAGGGTGGCGTTACAGGGGTCATAGCCCTGTAGACGGACCCGTTCGGCGGGGGAGATCTCCCCGCCGGACTGCCAGCGCTCGTAGGCCTCCCGGTCGCCGAAGAGGTCGATGAGTACATCCTCCACCACGTCACAGATATCCTCCTCGTCACTGGAGAGGCGCTCGTCGACGTCCCGGATGAACTGCTGGAGCCCCTCCTCGGCCAGCGGAGGGAGGGAGACGTGTCGCTTCGTCATACCGTCATCTTTGCTCGGCCGCGTTGATAGTCGTTGTGTGTGCGTGCGTGAGCGGCGCGCCTGCACAGCGCCCGACCACCAGACACACTCCGGCAGTCTCAAACCGACCCCGGCCCGTGGTAGCGGTATGAGCGGTGTCCGTGGGTTGTTTTGGAACGGAACGGAGGCGCGGCTTCGGGCCCCCTGGCGGGTCGGGGCGACGCTCTCGCTCGTGTTGCTCGCCGCGGTCGTCGTCGCGCCCGTTGCCCGCCTGCTCACCGGGTTGGACGCACCCGGGAGCGGCTGGGACCTGGTCGTCCTCGCCGGGGCCTTTCTCGGGCTCTCGGTTGCGGTGGTCGGACTCGCCTGGGTCGTCGACCGCCGGTACACCCGGGACCTCGGGGTCGCACTCGGGGGCCGGTGGTGGCGTGACTGTCTCGTCGGCCTCGTGGTCGGTGTGGCGATGGCAACCGCCGTGGTTGGGGTACTGCTGGCGACGGGTGCGGCGTCGCTCACCGGGACGGTCACGGGCCGGGAGGCCCAGCTGACAGTGACCGGGGTTGGCCCGCTCGCCAGTGCCGGCCTCTGGGCGCTGTTCTACGCCGGGGCCGCGACCCTGGAGGAGGTTGCGGTCCGGGGCTATCTGCTCGTGAATGCCGCCGAGGGGCTGTCGGGTCGGTTCGGGCGCCGGCGTGGCGTGCTCGGCGCAGTTGCGGTCACCGCCGGTCTCTTCGGTGTCCTCCACGCCGCTAACCCCGGGGGCACGGTCCTGGGACTGCTCAACATCACCTTCGCGGGCCTCCTCCTCGGTGGGGCGTACGTCCTGACCGGCCGCCTCGGTCTGGCGGTCGGGATCCACGCGGCCTGGAACTTCGGGCTCGGGGCGGTGTACGGGCTGCCGGTCAGTGGGCTGGTGACCAGTTCGGCGCTGTTCGGGGTCGAACCCGACGGGCCCCGAGTCCTCACCGGTGGCGCGTTCGGCCCGGAGGGTGGGGTCGTGATGCTCGCGGCGCTCGCTGTCGGGGCGGCGCTGGTCCTCCTGTGGGTGCGCCGGTCGGAGGGGGGGCTGTTCCTCCAGACTCACATCGCGGAGCCGGACCTCCGAGAGCGGCCGACCGACGGGGACGATGTGGAGCGGTCCGACGAGGACGTGGCGCACACCGGCGCAGACGAGGGGGACGTGACCGGTTCCGCGGCGGGGCCGGAGCCGGAGCAGTCGAGCCCGGACGGCTGAGCTACTCGGCGATGAGGCCGTCCTCGTCGACGCGCATCACGGCCTCGCCGTCCGGGAGGTTCGGGGCGTCGACCAGCCGGACGATCCGTTTGTCCTCCTTTGACTTGCGGAGGTAGAGCCGGAACGTCGAGGTGTGCCCGAGGATGTTGCCGCCGATCGGCTGGGTCGGGTCACCGAAGAAGGAGTCCGGGTTGGCGGACACCTGGTTGGTGACGAGGACGGCGGTGTTGTTGAGGTCGCCGACCCGCATCAGGTCGTGGAGGTGCTTGTTGAGCTTCTGCTGGCGCTCGGCGAGTGAGCCACGGCCGACGTACTCCGCCCGGAAGTGGGCGGTCAGCGAGTCGACACAGAGCAGTCGGACGGGGAACTCCTCGTCCTGACTCTCGCTTGCGATCTCCTGGGCCTTCTCGGCCAGCAGGATCTGGTGATTCGAGTTGAACGCCTTTGCGACGTGGATCTTGTCGAGAACCGACTCGATGAGCGCCTCCTGGAGGGTCTCGTCGGTCGGGTCGGCGTCACCCTCCTCGGCGACCCCGTGAAACACCATCGTGTCGGCGATGACCTCGTCGGGAAGCCCAAGCAGCATCTGCTCGATCCGCTCGGGACGGAAGGTGTCCTCGCTGTCGACGAAGATGGCCGACCCTTCGAGCCCACCGTGCTCCGATGGGAGCTGTACGTTGACCGCGAGCTGGTGGGTCACCTGGGACTTGCCGGCACCGAACTCGCCGTAGACCTCGGTGATCGACTGGGTCTCGACCCCGCCGCCGAGCAGCTCGTCGACCTCCCCGACACCCCAGGTGAGCTTGCCGATCTGCTCCCGGCGCTCCAACACCGTGGAGCCGGACTCGAAGCCGCCGATGTCGGCGGCGTCGCGGGCGGCGTTGATGATGTCGGAGGCCGTCGACTCGCCGATGTCGGCGGTGTTTGAGAGCTCCCCGGGGCTGGCGACGGCGATCCCCTGGTAGGAGTCAAAACCGTTGTCCTTGAGCTTCTCGGCGGTCGCCGGACCGACGCCCGGCAGCTCCTGTAGGTCCTCTGCTGTGGACATGTATCGGAGTTGTGCCTCCCACCACATAAAGCCTCGTTAACAGGCTGGTGAAAGTAAAATAGCCGGACGGCAACGGGGTGGCTGGACGGGCCTGCCGTGGGTTGATGTGTAAAGCGCGAGGCCGGTGGCCACGGGCGTGACCCGTTGCCGGGCCCGGAACGTGCGGCTTAAGCGCGCAAGCGCCATAGCTGTGACAATGAGCCGGTCCGGTACCTTCTGCCCGCGGTGTGGCGACCCTGTCGGGAGCGCGGTCGCGGAGGGGGCGCTGTGTGGCGAGTGCTATCTCAGTGAACACGACCTCGTGGACGCGCCCGACCGCGTGGAGGTCCTGGTCTGTGGGCAGTGTGGTGCGGTCCACCGTGGTAACCGGTGGGTAGACGTCGGCGCCGAGGACTACACCGACATCGCCGTCAAGGAGGTAACCGAGGCCTTGGGCGTCCACGTCGACGCCGAGGGGGTCTCCTGGCAGGTCGCCCCCGAGCAGGTCGACGAGACCACGATCCGGATGCACTGCCAGTTCTCGGGGCTGTTGCGCGAGCGACCGGTGACCGCCGACGTGACGGTGCCGGTGAAGATCGGCCGCGGGACCTGTGACCGGTGTGGCCAGGTCGCCGGCGGCTCCTTTGCCGCGACTGTCCAGGTCCGGGCCGCCGACCGCGAACCCAGCGACGAGGAGTTGACGCGTGCCACCGAGGTCGGTCGGGCGTACGTCGCCGACCGCGAGGGAAAGGGCGACCGCGACGCCTACATCACCGAACTCGGCGAGGTCGACGGCGGCCTGGACATGAAGGTCTCTACCACACAGATCGGCCGGGCCATCGCCGAGCGGGTCGTCCGGCAG
>JAQCNN010000037.1 GCA_028275005.1 Salinirussus sp. | reverse complement strand
GGCGTTCGAGCGCCGGACGGGGACGGTCATCTACGGCGAGTATTACGGCTCGAACGCCCTGCTGCAGCTGGTCGAGGACGGCGTCGAGTATCCGGATGTCGTGGTGAGCGCCGACGCGACACTCCTCCGGGAGCGGCTGTACGGCGAGTTCACCGACTGGGACGTCGCGTTTGCGGCTAACAGCCTCGGTGTCGGCTATCGCGAGAGGACGGGGTTCGGCCGGGCACTGGCCCGCGGCGAGCCGTGGTACGAGGCCGCACTCGCCACCGACCCCGGCGCGGTCGCCATCGCCGACCCGGACCTGGACCCGCTCGGCTACCGGGCGCTCCAGGCCTTCGAACTCGCCGCGGCCGAACACGGCCTCGACAGGTTTCGGGCGACGATGGCAGAGCGCGTCTACGAGGAGCCCGAGGAGCCGCAGTTACTCGCCGGCGTGGAGGCGGGCTCGCGCGCCGCCGGGGTCGTCTACCGGAATATGGCCCTCGACCGCGGGCTGCCGTTTCTGGAGTTTCCCGACGCGTACAATTTCTCGAGAGCCGGCATGGCCGACCACTACGCGACGGTCACGTACACGACCGACGACGGCTACACCGCGCGTGGCCGGCCGATCCGCTACAACGCGACGGTGCTCGAGGACGCAGCCAACCCGGACGCGGGTCGCCGGCTCGTGCAGTTTCTCCTCGACAATCCGGCGGTCCTCGTGGAGGCGGGGCTGACCGTCGGGGCCCAGCTCCCGACACCCAGTGGCAGCGTTCCGGAGGCGGTCGGGCTGTGAGCCTCGCCGACGCGACGCCGGGCTGGCGTCCGATGCGACCCGGGCTACTCGTTCCGGCCGCCCTCGGCGGGTTACTCCTGCTGTACTTTGCCGTCCCGTTCGTGGCGTTTCTCTCGCGGGCGGGCCCGGCAGACGTCGTTGCCGACCTCTCGACACCGGGCGCACAGCGGGCGGTCCGTAACTCGCTGCTCACCGCACCAGTCTCGACGGCGGTCGCGACAGCGCTCGGGGTGCCACTGGCCTACGTGCTCGCCCGGCGGTCGTTTCTCGGCAAGCGGCTCGTCGAGGCGCTGGTCATCCTGCCACTGGTCGTCCCTCCTGTCGTTGGCGGGACGATGGTGCTCTCGGCTGTCGGGCGGTTCACCCCGGTCGGGGCCGCCGCGACCGCCGCCGGTCTCCCGCTGACGGACAGCCTCCTGGGGGTCGTCCTCGCCCAGACCTTCGTCGCCGCCCCCTTTGTCGTCATCACGGCCCGGGCGGGCTTTGGGGCCGTCGACGAGCGCCTCGAACAGGCCTCCCGGTCGCTGGGCTACGGGCCGGTCGCCACGTTCCTGAACGTCTCGCTGCCGCTTGCCCGCGGTGCGGTCCTCGCGGGGATGGTTCTCACCTTCGCACGCGCCGTCGGCGAGTTCGGCGCGACGATGATGGTCGCGTACAACCCCCGGACAGTGCCGACGCGGATCTGGGTCGAGTTCATCGGCGGCGGGGTCGACGCGGTCGTTCCGCTCGCGCTCGTGCTCCTGGGAATCGCAGTGCTGGTGTTGACGGCGGTCCAACGCCTCGGCCGGGTCCCGGTGGTGACCGACCGGTGACACTCGAGGTCGACGGGCTCACACACCGCTATGGGGGTGAGCCCGCGGTCGACGACCTCTCCCTGACCGTCGGGGAGGGCGAACTCGTTGCGCTGCTCGGTCCGAGTGGCTGTGGAAAGACGACGGTCGTCCAGAGCGTCGCCGGCCACCTCCGGCCGACAGACGGGCGGGTCCGGCTCCGCGGGGCCGACGTGACCGAGAGCCCGCCGGAGACGCGTCGGGTGGGGGTCGTCTTCCAGCAGTCGACGCTGTACCCACACATGACCGTCGGCGAGAACGTCGCCTACGGGCTGGAGGCCCGGGGTGTCGGGCGGGACGAGCGCGCGGCAACCGTCCGGGAGTATCTCGACCTCGTCGGGCTCGGCGACCGGCGCGGGGCCGCCCCCTCGGCGCTGAGCGGGGGGCAGCGCCGCCGGGTCGAGCTCGCGCGGGCCCTGGCGCCGGCGCCGGACGTGCTGTTGCTCGACGAGCCGCTCTCGGCCCTGGACCGGCAGCTCCGGACACGGCTCCGCGAGGAGGTCGGGCGCATCCAGCGCGAGACCGGCGTCACGACGCTGTACGTCACACACGACCAGGAGGAGGCGATGGCCCTCGCCGACCGGCTGGTCGTGATGAACGACGGGCGCGTCTCCGGGGTCGGCGACCCCCGGCGTCTCTACGAGTCCCCGCCGACCCGCTTTGTGGCGTCGTTTCTCGGCCGGTCGAACACGCTCCCGGGGACCGTCCTCAATCGACAGCCCCTCACCGTCGAGGTAGGCGGGGCCGAACTCGCGGTGACGGGGGCGGGCGCCGACCACGCCACCGGGGACGACGTTGCCTGTCACGTCCGGCCGGCGGCGCTCTCACTGCACCCCCCCGGAGCGAGCGGGACAGCCCCGGAGCCCGACCCACCGGCCGGCGACGCGGCGCAATCAGCGGGAGAGGACCCCGACGCCCGGCAGGGGACAGACAGCGAGCGGCCGGGGCCGGCCGACCGGCGCGAAGGCCGGGCGGCCCGGTCGCGGGCCGGTGCGGTCACGGCGCTCTCGCTGGCGGGGGAGGTGACCGGTGTCACGGACCTCGGCAGACGCTACGACGTGACCGTCCGGGTCGACGCCGGCGCGACCGTGCTCGTCGAGTGCAGGGGGCGCCCACCCGCGGTCGGGGACCGGCAGGCGGTCGAGGTCCCCGGACGACGGGTGACCGTGTTTCCCGCCCGGGCCGACGGGACAGCGCCCCCGGAGTGATACTGCTGGCTGTAACTGTTTGAAGCTATCCGCGACCCCGGGGTCGCGAAATTCTTTACAGACGTACAGCCGGCGGTATGAGTCCCTGATGGTCGGTCACCGCACGCCCGAGCCCGGGGCGTGTGGCGGTCGCCGGCCCGGCCTCTCGCGTTCACCGCGAGCACGGGCACCGCCGCGTGTCGCATGAGACGCTCGGTCACGCTCCCGGTGGGATACCGGTCGACCCCCGTCCGGCCGTGTGTCCCCATCGCCACCAGGTCGACCTCGTGGTCGTCCGCGTACGCCAGTATCGTCTCGGCGGGCTCACCCCGGAGCGCGTGGTCGCTCCCGTCGGTCGGAACGAGGACCCGGTCGTACATACGGGC
The DNA here is from genome assembly GCA_028275005.1 of Salinirussus sp. Taxonomy (GTDB): domain Archaea; phylum Halobacteriota; class Halobacteria; order Halobacteriales; family Haloarculaceae; genus Salinirussus. The sequence goes on along the minus strand of JAQCNN010000037.1, from coordinate 8 downwards.
TCTCGGAG
>JAQCNN010000035.1 GCA_028275005.1 Salinirussus sp. | reverse complement strand
CGGCGAGGAGTGTGGCGTAGCCGGCCGTCAGGTCGACCAGACGGTCGCCGTGTTTCACGCCGACCCGGTCGATGGGGCCAACGGCGGTCTCGACGGTGAACGTGGCGAGTCGCATGGACGGGGTGACTCCCCCCGGCGACAAAAAGGTTTGACGGGTGGACAGCCCGGCTGTCAGCGACGGGGCGAGTCCCCGGGGACACGGTGTCGACGGGTCTGCCCCGGCTCAGGCCCCCCTGTCGAGGACGGACTCCTCGGCGTCGGTAAAGACCACGAGGGCGGTGAGTTCATCGTCGATGTCGGCGAAGTCGTGTTCGACGCCCTGTTCGACGTAGATGACGTCACCCTCCTCGACACCGTGTGTCTCGGCTCCGACGTGGGCCGTCCCGGAGCCCGAGAGGACGACGTAGAGTTCGTCCTCCCGGTGTGGGAGCTTTGGCTCCGGGTTGGGGTAGCGGGCGAGTTCGACGCGCATCGACGCCTCGTTCAACACCTCGACGTAGCTCGTCCCGTCCTGCTCGAGTCTGTCGGCCAGTTCGGCGGTAGAGACGTGACCCATTGCTCTCGACCCGAAATACGGGCGCCGCGTCCGATGAACACTTCGGTCGCTCCGCCGAGGCCTCGGCCGGGTCGGGTGACAGTCCACGGCAGAGCCCCCGTGGTGGCCGGCCCCCAAACCCGTAAGCGTCCCCCGGTCGAACCCGCTGGTATGTCCGATAGCGTGACACGGTTTAACATGCCAAGGCCGGACCTACCAGCCTACCTCACAGCCTCGCCCGACGAGCCGATCGGCTGTCACCTCGTCGGTGACACGCTGTTCGGGACGGGTTACGCCCTGAGCACCGACCAGTTGCTGCGGAAACTCGAGGCCGCCGGTGGTGTCGAGCGGGTCGTCGTCGAACACGAGGACACCGACCACTACGGCGCGCTCCCGGGGGTCGTCGACCGGTTCGACCCCGAGGTGGTCGTCCCCGACGGGGACCAGGCCTTCCTCCAGCGGGCCTACGCCGACCTGACGGCCGACCGGCTGGTCGAGGGCGGCGAGGAGGTCGCGGGCTTTCGGGCGGTCCGGGTCCGGGGGCACACCTACGGCAATATGGCCTTTGTCGACGAGTCACAGGGGCTGCTCGTGGCGGGTGACACTGTCGTCGGCGCCGACAGCGACATCGCCCCCGACCGGCGGTGGTCCGGCCCGCTGGCCCCGCCGGCGGAGCTGTTCAACCGTGACACCGACCGAGCCCGGCGGAATCTGGTCGCGCTCGCCGGGCTGGACGTGGAGACGGTCCTGTTGACCCACGGCGAGGACGTGGGTGGGGGCGGCAGCGACGCCGTCGACCGGCTACTCCGGGACCTGGGGCTGCACTGGGAGTTGTAGCGCCGGGGTCCGGGCGGGGTTGGTCACTCACCTCCGGCACCCTCGGGGAGCCGTCGCTCCATCGCCGCCAGGTACTCCGCGGCGGCGTCGGGCTCGACCCCGTCAGTCTCCTCGGGGCCCTCACCCTCGCCGCCGGTCTCGGGGTCGAGCAGGGCGTTGGCCTGCCCGCAGCCGTGGAGGAGCTGTCCGCGGAGGTCACCCTCGGGGAGCTTGTTGGTCACGACTGCCTCTGCGCTGGTGACGGCCTCGCGGGCGGTGTCGACGTCGCCGTCGGTCAGCGACGCCTGCCCCTCAGCGAACAGCTGGGCGAGCACGGCGAGAACGTCTGCTGGGGGGTCCTCGGTCACAGTTCACATCGTGGCCGGGGGGTCAAGAATCCCCGCCAACGTTTATCGACCTGCCGGCCCTACTGTCTGGTGTGTCCGACTCACATCCGACACCGTCACCGGACGACCAGCAGAATATCCTCGGCGACCCGCTCGAGCCGTGCAGTGAGACGCCGGCGACCGGCTATCTGCGGGACGGCTGCTGTACCGCCGTCGAAGGCGACCGCGGCCAGCACTATCTCTGTGCGGAGGTCACCGAGGGGTTTCTCGAGTTCTCGCGGGCGCTGGGAAACGACCTCGTGTCGCCCCGCCCGGAGTTCGACTTTCCCGGACTCGACCCCGGTGACCGGTGGTGTCTCTGCGTCGGCCGGTGGGTCGAGGCCCTCGAGGCCGGGGAGGCGCCGCCGGTCGTCCTCGCCGGAACGAACGAGGCCGCGCTCTCACACCCGGACCTGGACCGCGAGACACTGCGTGCACACGCCGTCGACAGCGACGACTGAGCGGGCAACGCCGTCGGAGGCCCTGCTGCGGTCTGTCTGACTGGCCGCTGGCGCGCCACAGCGGGCAACTGGATACAGACCGCCCGGTAGCTGTGTTCGACCGGCACAGTAGCCGTGGCCGACCGCGTTGGCCCGGTGAGCGCAGGGTCACCCGACGGAGCCGTTCACCACAGACGGGGAGGGTCGGCGTAGCGGCCGTGGTCAGTCCCCGGCCTCGCCGAGGTCGTAGTCGTTTGCCTCGCGCCAGGGCTGGCGTCCCAGCCCGAACAGCGGGGCAAGCGAGGCGTCACCGTTGACTATGTGGTCCCAGATGACCAGCGCCGAGGGGAGGACCACAACCGACGCCAGGAAGGCGTAGAACACCGAGAGACCGGTGATGATGCCGAACTGGCCGATGGCGGGGAACAGGGCGAGACCGAGCACACCGATCCCCGAGACGGTCGTGAGCATGCTCCCGAGCAGTGCGCCGCCGGTGCCCCGGATGGTCCGGTCAAGCGCGGGCCCCAGCGGGCGCTCGGCGCGCTCGTCGGCAAACCGGTGGACGACGTGGACCGAGTAGTCGATCCCCAGCCCGATCGTGATCGCGAGGATCGTCGCGGTGATGGAGTTGAACGGGATCCCGAGCGCGCGCATCGTGGCCGCGACGGCCGCCAGGGTCGCGAAGATCGGAACGAGATTGGCGACCCCCAGTGAGCCGTTCCCCTCCAGCACGGCGTAGATGAAGACCAGAAACAGCGCCGTCCCGAGTAACGCGAGCAGCAGGCTGTTGATCGCAGAGGAGAGGATCAGCCCCGAGACCGCCTGGAAGACGACGGTCTGTCCGGTGGCCGTCGCGGTAACACGGTAGCGGTCGGCGACCTCTCGGGCGTCGACGTCGACCGCGGCCGCGGCGGCGTCACTCTCGATCGAGTAGACGACTCGGGTGCTGCGGTAGTCCTCGGTGAGATACGACAGCGCCTCCGAGCGGGCCGGCGAGTCGAGCAGGGCGTCGTAGACCTCCCCGAGGTTGTCCTCGGGGACCCCGTCGTCGTCGGGGTCGTTCCGGTCGACGAGGTCACGGAACTCGGGGTCACGGTCGGCCTGTGACCGGATGACACCGAGTATCGACTCGTACTCGGCCTCGCGGTTCTCGCTGACGAAGGAGTCCGGCGGGTTCCTGCCGGCCCGCTGGATGGCCTCGAGGCTGGATTCGCGTGTCATCGGCGCCTCGATGAACACCGTCGCGGAGGACTGCTGGGCGGCGCTGAAGCGGTCCTCGAGGAAGTTGAGCGTCCCACTGACGGTGTAGCTCCCCGGCTGGAACGGCTCGGGGAGCTCGTAGAGCGCCGCCGGGATATCCTCCGGCGGGAGGAAGTCCTCCTGTTCGAAGGTGGTGTCGATGCCGGTCGCGTAGAGACCCGCCCCGACCGAGAGCAGCAACATCAGGGCCAGAAAGACGGCCGGGGCACGCTTGCCGATGACGACCCCGACGCGGAGGACCGACGACAGCGCCGACCCCTCGGACCCGAGCGGGGACTTCGAGAGCGTCGGGATCGGGTACCGCTCCCGGGCGCGGTCGAGCCCGACCTTTGCCGCCGGCAGGAAGACCCCGAAGATCAGGAACGTAAAGACGATACCGACGGCGGCGACCAGCCCGAAGTCACGGATCGGGGGCAGGTCGCTGGCGAAGTTTGCGGCGAACCCGATGACGGTCGTCCCGGTGACGATAAAGAAGGCCACGAGCAGCTGGTCGGTGGTGGTCCGCATCGCCGGCCCGGTGTCGGCGCCGAGTGAGACCTCCTCGCGATACCGGTTGATCGAGTGGATCCCAAAGTCGATCCCGACAGCGAGCAACAGCGGGGGGACGGTGATGAGGAGCTGTGAGAAGGGGATCCCCGCCAGGCCCATGAACCCGAACGTCCAGATGATGGCCATCAACAGCGCCCCCAGACCGAGGAGGAGGTCGGCCGGGTCACGGTAGGCAACCGACAGAAACAGCAGGATAAAGACAACCGCGGCGGGGACGACGATCAACAGCGAGTCGGTGATCACCGTCGAGAACTCGTCGGCGAGGACCCCCGACCCGAAGACGGTGACCGAGCCGCCGGCGAGCCGGTCGATACGCTGCTGGATCGGCGTCAGCGGGCTGGAGCCCCCCTGGCCGGCCCCCGAGGAGATCCCGGAGGGCAACTGGTGGGAGACGGTGCCGATGGTCGCGGGGGCGCTGGCCGCCGCCGAGTTGAAGCTCGTGCTCAGGACGCTGGTGAACGACCCCTGGTCGGCCAGCGCTCGGACAGCACGGTCGACCTCGGTCGGGTTGGCCCGCTCGACGGCGGTGATCTGGTCCTCGAGTGTCCGGGCGGTCGGGTCGAGCTCCCGGGCGACCTGCTGGGCGGCACTGCTCGACCCCGTTGCCCGGAGGTCCGCACGGTCCTCGATGCGCTCCTGGAGCCGGAGCATCCGGAGCATCGCGGGCTTCGAGAGGACATTCTGCTCCTGCTGGATCAGTGTCGTCCCCCCGGTGTCCGGCGAGAACGACGGCGAGAACTCCCGGTTGACGTCCTCGAGCGCCTGTTCGGCGGGGATACCGGCGGTGAACTGGTTCGTTCCGGCCGTGGTGGAGATGTTCCCCAGACCGAACACGAACAGACCGGTCACCAGGAGAAAGACCACCACCACCTTGCCGGGGTGGTTGACGATACGCTCGTCGACCCAGTCGACGTAGGGCTGGTGGTCGATGGCTGCCAGCCGGTTTCGGAGCCCTCCGGCCATCTTATCCCCTGCGGTAGGCGTACAGGCCGATCGCAACGACCACGAGCGCGGCGACCGCCAGCGGCAACACCGGCAGGCCGCCGTCGTCACCGCCCTCGGAGTCGTTCGTCACGTCGACCGGCAGCCGGTAGGTGTCGGAGGTTATCGTGTCCCCGTCGGCGTCGTCGTACTGGAAGTCCATCGACAGCGGGTAGGTCTTGACGAGTGCGCCACTCCCGGCGCCGACGTTGAACACCACTGTCTCGGACTCGCCGGGCTCGAGCTGGGAGACGAAAGCCTCGTCGTCACCGGTCGACAGCGGGTCCTCGGCGAACAGTTTCGCCGAGATGCCGGTGTAGACCTCGTTGCCGGTGTTCGTCACCTCGACCTCGAGCTGTGTCGAGTCGCCGGCAGGCACCGACGCGCCGGTCACGTCGAGCCCGAAGGCGTCGGTGTCCGGCCCGACGTCGGCACGCACGTCGAACGTGTCACTCTGCTGTTGTTGGTCGTCGGCGTTGCGGTACTGGACCGCGACCGAAAACTGCTTTAGGCCGGCCTCGGCGCTCGAGGCGACCTCGAGCGGGACCGCAAAGTTCGCCGACTCGCCGGGCGCGAGCGTCCCGACCGGTGCCTCCGTCTCGATGGCAGTGACCGTCCCGGACTCGCTGGTGAACTGGACGACCGCGTTCCCAACCGAGCGCTCGCCGGTGTTCGTGACCGTGCCGCGCAGGTCTCCCTCCTCGCCGACCGCGAGCGTCGCCGAGGTGTTCGACACCGCGAAGGTCTGTTCGGGTGCGGGCCTGACACCGAGTGACCGGCTCGGGGCCGTGGCGGTGTCGCCGTCGCCGTCACGGTAGGCGACCGTCGCCGACAGGGTGTAGTCCCGTGGCTCGGCGTCCTCGGTTGCGCTCACGTCGTAGGTCACCGTCTGCGTCTCGTTGGGGGCCCACGAGCCGACGAACCGGGTGGCGCTCTCGCTGCCCTGGAATGAGAGTTGCTCGCTCGTCGACTCCAGGCGGACCTCCGCGTCGTCGACCGTCAGCGGCCCGGCGTTGCGCAACTCGACCGTCACCGTCCCGGTGTCGTCGACGGCGACTATGCTGGTTGCGTTCGTCACGTCGAACTCCTGCTGTGGCTCGGGTGCGAGCGCGACCGTCTCGTCGGCGACGCGGCTCACACCGTCGGCCTCGTACTCCGCGGTCAGCGTCGTCGCGTAGTTCCCGCTGCCTGCTGTGGCTGTGGCGGCCACCTCGTACTCGACTGTCGTCCGCTCACCGGGGTCGAGGGTCCCGACCGCCCGGGTTGCCGAGGCCCCCTCCCCGACCGTCAGGTCGGCGCTGGGTGACTCCAGTGCAAGCGCCAGGTCAGTCGCGGCCGCCGACCCACCGTTCTCGACGGTCAGGGCGACCGTCTCGGTCGAGTCCACCCGGACCGCCGAGTCGACCGCGACCACGTCGAATGAGGCGTCGTCCTCGATTTCCAGGGTGACAGGGACTGTCCGGCTGACGGTCCGCTGGGTCTCGTCACCGTCGTTGTCGTCGATCTGGGAGGTGTAGGTGTATCTCACGTCGACATCGACGGTGTAGGTTCCCGGAGTGGCGTCCTCGTCGACGGTGATGGGGACCGACAGCGGCGGCGCCGACCCCTCGGGCAGCGTTCCGACCGCCTTCGTGCCGGCCCTGACGTCGATTGGCACGTCGTCGTCCTGGACGGTGGCGGTCAGCCCGCGTGCGGTCGTGACCCGGTCGGCCAACTGCGGGTTCCGGGTCGAGCCGGAGTCAACGTCGCCGCGGTTGATCAGCTGTAGCTCGAGTCGTGTCTCCTCGCCAGGCGTGACGGTATTGTCGGTAAAGGCGGCGTCGAGTTCGGGTTCGCCGCTGACGTCCGCGGCCCCCGGACCAGGGACGACCGAGAGCACGACAACGAGCGCAACAAGCAGGCGCAGGTACCTCATTGATGTTGGACCGTATTACGGTAGCTCACACCTATACCTGTTCGAAACGGCGACAAACGGAGATTCTGTTTGTTCTAAAATACTAACAGCCGGTGACAGACAGGGATGGGGGTGAGGCGGGTGTGTGCCGGGACTTCGCAGCACGAGGACGGAGCCCTCGGTGTGAGCGACACAGGGCGCCGGCCCCTAACCGGGGGGCCCGACGGGCCGACACCGGAGTTACGGGAGACAACCCGGTAACTGAGTTTAAGTCCCCGTGATCCGTACCGGGCAGTATGGAGGACAGTGACCACGACCACCTCGCAGTCTGGTGTGCGGGCGACGAGTGGTGTTCGATCACGACGACAGCAACACTGATCGGTCGCAAGTGGCACCCGGTGATCATCCACCGGCTGCTGGAGGGGGGGCCACAGGGGTTCAACGCACTGAAGGAGTCCGTCGACGGGATCTCGAGTAAGGTGCTCTCCGACAGCCTCGACGACCTCGAGGACGCGGGGCTGGTCGACCGGGCGATCATCTCGGAGAAGCCGTTTCGGGTGGAGTACTCGCTGACGGAGTGTGGCGCGGACCTCGAACCGGTCGTCGAGGCGATGCGGGAGTGGGGTGAGCGTCACCTGATACCCGCCGAGGACCGCTCCTCGTCGGTCGTCTGAGCCCCGACGGGCCCTCAGGGCGAGCCACGGCTGATCGAACGGTGGGTCTCGACCAGGTCCTCGAACCCGTCGAGGCGCTCGCGGAGGTCCTCGGCGAGTTCGTCGGCCCGTCTTTCGAGTCGCCGGAACTCCTCGTTTGTCTCGAGTTCCGTCCGCGTCCGCTCCGCTCTGAGCACGGAGAGCTTCGAGATAACCTGAAAGAACTCGTCGAGACGGTCGTCCGTGCTACCCGGGGCGCCGAGATGCTGTTCGAGCGTCCGCAGGACCGTCTCCTTGTCGACCGGCTTACAGAGGTAGTCGTCGAAGTCCATCTCCAGGATGTTCAGGTCCGGGTCGACGGCGGTTATCATCACGACCACACCGTCGTAGCCACGCCCCCTGAGCCGCTCGAGGACCTCGTCGCCGGAGAGCCCCGGCATCCGGCGGTCGAGGAGGACCGCGTCGACGTCCTCGTCGACGGCCTCCAGGGCCGCCTCCCCCCCGTAGGCGACCCGTGTCTCGTAGGCGTCTTCCAGCCGGAGGGCGTAGGTGTCCGCAACGGTGGCCTCGTCGTCGACCACCAGCACGACCGGACGACTCAGTGCCACACCGGCGGTTCGGCCAGGACCCGTATAGACCCTTTGTCCGGCCGTGTGGGGTATCAGCCGTGGTGGCGTCCGATCTCCTGGAACGCGGTGTCGATATCCTCGAAGCCCTCGAGGGTGTCGTCCATCTGCTCTTTGAGGTCGTCTGCCCGCTGTGAGAGGTCCCGAAGCTGCTCGTTCTCGCTGACCGCCTGGGCCGAGAGCTCCGCCTCCAACAGCGCGAGCTTCGAGGTGACCTTCATATACTCCGAGAGCCGTGTGTCGTACCGCTTGGCGCGGAGCTGCTGGTTGATGGCCGCCGTCAGGTCGTCCTTCTCGACGGGCTTGCAGAGGTAGTCATCGAAGGGCATATCGATAATGTCCATCCCGGGGTCGACGGCGGTGAGCATGATCACCCGGGTGTCGTTGTCCTCGTCGCGCAGCTGTTCGAGGACCTCGTCGCCGGAGAGGCTCGGCATCCGGCGGTCGAGCAACACGATGTCGACGTCCTCGTCGACGGCCTCCAGGGCCGCCTCCCCCCCGTAGGCGACCCGGGTGTCGAACGCCGTCTGGAGACGGAGCGCGTACACGTCGGCAACCTCGGGCTCGTCGTCGACGACAAGCACGGTCGCCTGGGTGCTCTCCGACACAGCGATTTCCACGACACCACCGGTAATAAGTGTGTGCCATCGCCCTGTCCCGCCCGACAACGGGCGGACAGTCGGCGGGTAGCGCGCCAGAGCGGAAGTTTAAAGCCCGGCTGAAATCGAGTTCCGGACACGCATGCTCGCGCCACTCCAGGTCGTCGACAGCTTCCTCCTCAACTACAACGTGGGGGATGCGTTCGTCGTGGTGTTTGCGCTCGGGCTGCTCGCGACACTCCCCCTGCGCTCCCGGCAACTGACTACGCTTCACGTCATCGTGTTCGGGCTTGTCTTTCTCCTGACCCCCGCGAGCGCCATGAGCGTCGAAGGCTCGGCACACCTCCTCGGAAGCCCGTTCCAGTACAAGATGTTCGGGCTGCTCCTGCTGGTCGTCGGCCCGGTCCTCTACGCCAGCGCAAAGCGATAGCCCGGTGGTTCTGAGGGCTACCGACCTGCTGGCGCGGGCAAGGTTAATCCGTTCCCGCGGCAACGGCTCTATATGGCGGCTGTCACGGCGAGAGAGCCATGAGCGGGGACGAGGACTGGTTCGAGCAGGCCCTCGAGGAGGCCGACGAGGACAGCGAACAGCACAGCAGCGGCGACGAGGACACCGGTGACACGACCACGGGTGAGACCGAGGGCCCGGTCGGGGACCTGTTCGACGACGCATTCGACGACGGCTCGGTCGGTGACGGGGAAGCCGACGGCCCGTTCGACGACGACCCCTCCGGCGAGACCGGTGCCACCTCCGGCGAGGGCGGCTCACTCGGCGAGGAGGGGGGCGACCCGGCCCCGTTCGGCGAGGGTGACGAGGACCTGTTCGACGACGACTTCACCAGCGCCTTTGGCGACAGCGAGACCGACTTCGACAGCGAGGACTTCGAGTCCAGCATCCCCCGCATCGACACCGGGATCGACGGGCTGGACAATATGATCCTCGGCGGGGTCCCGGAGCGACACCTCATCGCCTGTATCGGCGGGGCCGGCAGCGGCAAGACCACCTTCGGTCTGCAGTTTCTACACCACGGGCTCCAAAACGGCGAAGACGGGGTGTTCATCACACTCGAACAGAGCTACGAGGACATCATGGACACCGCCAACGGGCGGGGCTGGGCGTTCGACCGCTACGAACAGGAGGACGCACTGGCGGTCGTGGACTTGGACCCCGTGGAGATGGCAAACAGCCTCGACAACATCCGGGGCGAACTCCCGGCGTTGGTGCGGGACTTCGGCGCCGACCGGCTCGTACTCGACTCCGTCTCCCTGCTGGAGATGATGTACGACGACGAGGCCCG
>JAQCNN010000025.1 GCA_028275005.1 Salinirussus sp. | reverse complement strand
CGAGTCACTGCCGGCCGCCGTCGGCGCCGACGGCGAGGTCACCGAGGACGGCTCGGTGACGGTCTCGGGGACGAAGACGCTGGTCCCCTACGCCGACGCGGTCGACGAGGTGGTCGTCGCGACCCGAACCCGCGAAACCGGCGGCTATGACGGGGTTACACTCTGCCTGGTCGACCCGACGGCGGCGGGGGTCTCGGTGGAGGCACTCGACAGCCTCGACCGGACCCGGCCGCTGTACGACCTCGAACTCGACCTGACGGTCCCGGCCGAGCGGGTGCTCGGCCCTGTCCACGGCGGCGGTGACGCCCTGCGACGGGCGGCCGACCGGTTTATTATCGCCAGCTGTGCGATGCTCGTGGGGGCCGCGGACCGCGCGGTCGACATGTCCGCGGAGTACACCAGCGAGCGCACCCAGTACGGCCAGCCGATCGGGAAGTTCCAGGCCGTCAAACACCGAACCGCCGACATGTGGATCGACATGCAGAGCGCCCGCTCGCTGACCTACTACGCGGCGTGGGCGGTCGACGCCGACGACCCCGACGCGACCCGCGCCGTCTCGGCGGCAAAGTCATACGCCGCCGACCGGCTGCACCGCGCGTTCGGCGACGACATGTGGAACCACGGCGGCACCGGCTTCACCTGGGACCACGACGCCCACATCTACCTCAAGCAGGCAAAGGCCTGGCGGAACTTCCTCGGCACCCCCGAGGAGCACCGCGACCGGCTCATCGAGGCCCGTCTCTCGGAGTGAGGGAGGGCCAGGCCACCGGGCTCAGACCTCGGGCAGACGGCCCCCGTCGACCGCGACGTTCTGTCCGCTGATGTAGCCCGCGGCCTCCGAACAGAAAAACAGCACCGGGGCTATCACGTCCTCGAAGGACGCCGCCCGGCCGCGGGGCAGGTCCGAGACGTCTGAGACGGTGTTCTCGACAGCAAACGGCGAGACGGCGTTGACCGTGACCCCGTCGTCCTGTGTGTCTCCGGCCAGCATCCGGGTGAACAGGAGGACCCCGGTCTTGCCGACGAAGTACGGGAAATTAACCGGGTGGGCGTGCCGGCGGTCACAGTCGGCAAAGCCGATGTTGACCACCCGCCCCCAGCCCTGGTCGCGCATCCCGTCGAGCGCCCGCCGCGAGCAGAGCACGGTACCATAGAAAGTGCTCTCGACGACCCGGCGCCAGGAGGCCCACTCGACCGACTCCCAGTGACGGGCGTCGAAGTCGCCGACGCTGTTGACCAGCACGTCGACGGTCCCCAGTGTCTCCTCGGCGTCGTCGAACAGCGCGTCGACCTCGTCGGGGTCGGTGATATCACCCTGGACCGTCGTCGCGGCGACACCTTCCTCCCGTGCCTCCTCGGCGGTGGCAGCGGCCGCCTCGGCACTCTCGCGGTAGTGAACCGCCACGTCCGCCCCGCAGGCGGCAATCGCGAGCAACAGTTCCCGGCCGACACGTTTCGCACTCCCCGTCACCAGTGCCGTATGTCCGCTCAGGTCGGGCGATGTTGACATACCGACGCGAGGGCCCCCGCTCTCCTAAGCGCGGTGGTCGAAGTCGAGTGCCAGCGGTCACGCCTGGCGGCCCGGTACTCGACCCGAGCCGCGGGCGTTCAGGCAGACTGCTCGCACAGCGAGGGCGTGTCGGTCTCTCTGGTGGAGGTCCCCGGGAGTTCCGCGACAAACTCAACCTCCGGGGGAGCTTGTAGTCGGTCAGTCGCTCTCGGCAGCGCTCCTCGGCCCCCTCGGCCCCCTGGCTGTCGGGACACCTGGGGGACCGCTGTTCGGGGGGGTCGAGCGTCGCGCCAGGGGGCCGGTCTCGGTACGCTCACGACCCCACCTCAGCGCCGTTTGCCTCGACGGGTCCGTCGGCTTCGAGCGAGGCGAGACGGCACACGGGGGTAGGGGATCGTCGGCGGGGCCCTCGGGCCGTACAACACGGAGACGACCGATATCCGGACACACGTACCCGGAGGGTTGTGAGAGGGCGGGCCAGGGCCGGATCACAGACAGTAACGCGTCTCTGTCCGGGCTCTGTCGGCCGTCTGCGGCGAGGTTCGGCGGGGAATCGACTACGCTTGCCAAGCTACTTCAGCTAAGAACGGCTCTGTACAGCCACACAATGTACTCCACACCATCCAGAGGGTGGCGAACCGGTCTTGACGCGGCGCGGTCCGGAATCGCGTGGGCGTGGCCGTGAACCCGAGCCGGGTTGACTCGCTCGTCGACCTCGGATACGGGCTGTTGATCGCGGTCTCTGTGGGGCTGATCCTGATTGTCGGCGACGCTGTTGGGCTGGCGTTTGGGTTTGGCGTTCTGATCTCCTACGTCGTACACGTCGTCTGGAAGATGGCGCGGTTCGACCCCGACTGGATGACCACCGCGGTCAGGGAAACCGTCGAGGAGGCCGTCGATGACAGTGTCGAACAGAAGGTCGGCGACACCGTCGAGGAGGCCGTCGATGACAGTGT
>JAQCNN010000020.1 GCA_028275005.1 Salinirussus sp. | reverse complement strand
TCTCGGCCCGGACCCGATACAACCGGATGGTGGTCCCGGCGATGGGGCTCGCGGGAACGGTGACCCGGGACGGCCAGGCTGTCTTCGACAGGCGGCTCGTCCGGACACTCGACCCCGACCTGGGCTACCACTACGGCGCCGTAATCGGGGGGCTCAGGTCGGGTGACACACTCCAACTCGTGCCGACGACACAGCCACAGACCGCCCGCCACGAGGGCTACGAGACGGCCTTTGGCGGGCTGATGGGCGGGATGGAGGACGTGATGCTGTCGGTCTGAGCGCGTCGAACCGACGGAGCCAAACGGCGGAGGCCCCTGGTATTGTGCAATGAAGCTGCGGTTTCTGGGCGGGGCCGGCGAGGTCGGCAGGAGTGCCGTCCTCGTCAACGACGCCCTCCTGCTCGACTACGGTATGAAGACCGCGAACCCCCCACAGTTCCCGGTCGGACTCTCCCGCGGCGGCTCCGGGGTCGACCCCGAGGCGGTCGTGGTCTCGCACGGCCATCTCGACCACGCCGGGGCGGTGCCGGCGCTCCTCTCGGGTGACCGGCGGCCACCGGTCCACTGGACACCACCGACACGGGAACTGGCGCTCACGCTCGCGCGAGACACCCTCAAACTCCACGGCGGGACCTACGACTGCCCCTTTACCGAGGCCGAACTCAAGCGGGTCACGCAGGTCTCCGAGACCCACGGCTACCGCGAGTCCTTCGAGGCGGCGGGCCACGAGATAACCCTCTTCGACGCCGGCCACATCCCCGGGAGCGCCCACGTCCTCGTCGACGACGGCGACACCCGGTTTCTGTACACGGGTGACTTCCACACCCACGACCAGCGCCTCGTCGCGGGCACCACGGCCCGTCCCGCGGCCGATGTCGTCCTCACCGAGAGCACCTACTCGGACGTCGAACACGAGGACCGCGCGGCGATCGAGGAGCGCTTCGCCGAGAGCGTGAGGACAACGCTGTGGCAGGGCGGCACGGTGGTCGTCCCCGCCTTTGCGATCGGCCGGACCCAGGAGATGCTCATGGTGTGTGAGGCCTTCGACATCCCCTGTTACGTCGACGGGATGGGGAAGGGGGTGACCGAGATGCTTCACCGTCATCCCGAGTTTATCCGGGACGGCGATGCACTCGGGCGGGCGAAGTCCCACGCTCGCTTTGTCACCGGCCGGGACGGCCAGCGCCGGCGCATCGCCGAGGAAAACGCCGCCATCGTCACGACCAGCGGGATGCTCTCGGGCGGCCCGGCGATGACCTACGTTCCCGCGGTCCGCTCGAACCCCACGAACAAGATCACACTGACCGGCTACCAGGTCGAGGGGACGCCGGGTCGTGAGCTCCTGGACACCGGCAGCGCGGAGATCGACGGCCGGGTGATGCCTGTCGCCGCACAGACCCAGTCCTACGACTTCTCGGCCCACGCCGACCGCGACGGGCTCCGCTCCTTCCTCGACGCCTACCGGGACGCGGCGGTGCTGGTGAACCACGGCGACCGGTGTGGGGAGTTCGCGGCGGAACTCCGGGCCGACGGCTACGACGCGAGCGCGCCCGAACTCGGCGAGACGCTGTCGGTCTGAGGGGTGGGCCACGGACCGGCCGTTGCCGGGCTACTCGACGGCATCCTCGCGGACACGAAAGCGGAGATAGCCGCCGTGTGAGAGGTCCAGCGCCCCGACCCACCAGTTCCAGCGCTCGACCAGCGTGTGGTCGTCGGGGGCGTCCTGCAGGTTCGAGACGACAGTCTCGACGGTCACCTCGAACCCCAGGTCCTCCGCGACCCGGCCCGAGGCCGCGAGGTCACGGGCCTGTCGGGAAACCGTCCGTAGGCCGACCTCACCGAACTCCGTGGCTAGCCGTGCCTGAAGTTCCTCACGGTCCATGCCGGTCGCTACGCGGGCGGAGACAAAAGTATGTGCGGTGCGGCCGCTGTGCTGGGGGTGGTGTGTGGCTGAGGGGAGTAAGCCCCCTTCTGTTCTACCGGCATTTGGCTGAGCGTCCGAACCCGCGTCCGGGCTACCTGTGGGTCCGGACTTGCACCGGTGAGGATTCGCCGTTCCATCCGTTCTCGTCCGTCGGCGCGCGGGCGCTGCCCGCGCGCCCAGTTCGTTCCGCCGGGTGGCGGAACGCGCCCTCGGCGGGTCAACTCCCCCTCGCTTGCGCTCGGGGTTCACACGCCTCATCGGTCGGGACGAGGGGTCCCGTTTCTGTTCCAGCGCCGGCGGTCTCTCGCCCCGGGCTTGCGCCCGGTCACCTGCCCGGACGGTGGGGGGACTTTTCTCATGTCCCTTGCGGGCGCGCTCACGGGGACAGGACAGCGATGCCGTCCTGTCCCCGCTTGCACGTTCCGTTCTGCTGTGGGCAGAACGCGGTCCGGGACACGGGAGCCGGGCTCCCTCTGCCGCCTTGTGCTACCCGGTCGGCGGTCGTAAGCCGTTCGGTCGTCACCCCGGCCGTGACCGGAGTCGGGCCCGGTCCCCCGAGGGACCCACATTTATGTTGGACTGGGGTGTGTTAGCACACATGGCAAAGGCGGAACGCGGCAACCCCGGCTTCGTCGAAACCGAGGAGCTGACACTGATCAAACAGACCGCCAAGGAGGTCGCTGCGGGGTACGACGACGAGTACTGGCGGGAGGTGACAGACGGCGAGCGGCGACCGACGGCGTTCTGGCAGGACTGTGCCGACGCGGGCTTTCTGGGCGTGACCGTCCCCGAGGAGCTCGGCGGCGAGGGGATGGGGGTCGTCGAACTGACGACCATCGTCGAGGAACTCGGCGCACACGGCTGCACGAGCGCGAATATGCTCTTCGTCGTCAACGTCGTCTTTGGCGCGGTGACACTGGTCGAACACGGCACCGAGGAACAGCGCGAGGAACTGCTCGACCCGCTGATGGACGGCGACCTCCGGTTCTGTATGGCGCTGACCGAGCCAAACGCCGGCCACAACGCCCCCAACCTCGACACCTTCGCCGAGGACCAGGGCGACGGGACCTTCCGGGTTAACGGCAGTAAACAGTGGATCAGCGGTGTCGACCACGCCGACCGGATGCTGCTCGTCGCCCGCACCACCCCCAAAGACGAGGTCGAGAAGCGCACCGAGGGGATCACCCTCTTCCTCGCGGACCCCTCCGACCCCGACATCGAGCGCCGCGAACTCGATGTCGGTATTCCGACCCCCGAGAACCAGTTCGAGCTTAGCTTCGACGACTACGTCGCCACCGAGGCGGACATCATCGGGACCAGGGAGAAGGGCCTCTACCAGCTGTTCGACACGGTCAACCCCGAGCGGCTGGTCGGGGCCGCAGGCGCGGTCGGAACCGGCCGCAACGCCATCGAGCGCGCCGTCGACTACGCCAGCGAGCGGGAGGTGTTCGGCCAACCGATCGGCGGCCACCAGGCCGTCCAGCACCCCATCGCGGAGTCACACTCGAAGCTGGAGGCCGCGAAGCTACTGGTCCAGAAGGCGGCCTGGATGATGGACCACGGCGACGACCCCGCCCGGGTGGCCGAGCTCTCGAATATGGCAAAGCTCCGCGCGACCGAGGCCGGCCACGAGGCCACCGACGTCGCCCTCCAGACCCACGGCGGCAACGGCTTCAGCCGCGACTACCACGTCATCGAGATGTGGAAGGGGAGCCGGCTGGGCCGGGTTGCGCCGGGCTCCTCGGAGATGATGCGCAACCACATCGCCGAGCACGCACTCGGTCTGCCCCGGTCGTACTGATGGAGCCCCGCGAGGACCTCTCGAACCCGGACCTCGACGTTGCCGAGAGCGACGACGGGCTGGTGCTGTGGGCCACACTCGACCGCCCCGGG
>JAQCNN010000018.1 GCA_028275005.1 Salinirussus sp. | reverse complement strand
AAAGTCGGTTCCGTTGGGTCAAACGCCGGTCGGAGTCTCGCAGTCGCCGGCTGCGGCGTAACCGGGGTCGGCTGCCAGTTTCCGAGACGCTGCGGGGGCGGTGCTGAGCGCGCGTCGGTCGTCCGGGACACTGCTGAGGCCCGCAGCCGAGGGCTCCGGAGAGCCTCACCTCGCCGAGGGCAACCTTTTCTTGTCGACGGGCGCTCGGGGTGGCATGGACATCGAGGAGGCGAGCCGGCGCTGCGAGGAGGTTTTCGCCGAGGTAGAGGCGGCGGTCATCACCGACCGCCCCTTTCTGGAGACGGTCTTTCTGGGCATCCTCTCGCGGGGCCACGTCCTGCTGGAGGACGTCCCCGGCACCGGGAAGACGCTGACTGCCCGGAGTATCGCCACCGCCCTGGGGATGTCCTTCTCGCGGGTCCAGTTCACGCCCGACCTCCTGCCAGCCGACCTGACGGGTACCCACGTGTTCAACGAGCGCGACCGGACCTTCGACTTCAACGAGGGGCCCCTCTTCGCGAACGTGGTCCTGGCCGACGAGATCAACCGCGCACCTCCGAAGACCCAGTCGGCGCTGCTGGAGGCGATGGAGGAGGGGCAGGTGACCACCGACGGCGAGACCCGGGACCTGCCTGCCCCCTTCTTCGTCATCGCGACACAGAACCCCGTCGAACAGGAGGGGACCTTCGAACTCCCGGAGGCACAGGTCGACCGCTTCGTCGCGAAGGCGAGTATCGGCTACCCCGACGCCGAGGGCGAGCGGGAACTGCTCTACCGCCGGGCGGACCGGTCGGCGCGCAGCCCCTCGGTCGAGCCGGTGCTCTCCGCCGAGGGGGTCCAGGCGCTCCAGCGCGTCCCCGAGGCGGTCCGGGTCGACGACGACCTGGTCGACTACATCTCGGCGGTCTGCCGGGCGACACGGGAGGACCCCCGTGTGGCGGTTGGCGTCTCACCCAGAGGCACCCAACGGCTGTTCGAGGCCGCCCGGGCCCGGGCGGTCGTCGAGGGCCGGGAGTACGTCACGCCCGACCACGTGACAACGGCCGCCCGGCCAGTGCTCGCCCACCGGCTCGTGTTGACCGCCGACGCCCGCGTCAACGATATCGCCAAGCGGTCGGTCGTTGAGGCCGTCCTCGACGAGGTGCCGGTCCCGACTGTCGACTAATCGAGCGCCAGGGCCAACAACACCGCGGCTACGAGCAGGAGGAGAAGCGCCGCCACCGGCCGGCCGCCGGCCCCGGCGAGATAGACGCCGTAGGAGAGCCCGACAGTCACAGCCCCGACGCCGGCGCTCGCGAGTGCGTGTGTCACCTCCAGTCGCCGGGTCTCTGCGGCCCGGCCGAGCTGTTCGCCGACACTCACCGCAGTCGTCGCGGTGTCCCAGGCGACGACCGCGGCCACCGCGCCGACGAGCACCGGCCCGACCGGGGCGCCCTCCGTCCCCGCGAGGACGGCACCCCCGAACAGGCCGGCCGCGCCCAGCGTCACCGCGGTTCGCGACCCGCGGGCCAGCCCCGTCACGAGGCCGAGGAACCCGGCGACACCGGCGAGTAGACCGGGCCACGTGTAGAGGCCGCCGGCCAGCGCGGCGACCAGCGCGGGCAGGAGCGCGAGCACAGCCCCGGTCCGGCTCGGACGGCGGTCGACCGTCGCGGCCGGTGACTCCGACGCGTCTGTCACCGCCTCCGTCGGTGCTCCGTCGGTCGTCATGGCCCCTCCCGGCGGTTCGAGCGCGCGAGTGCGGCGTCGACCGACTCGTCGGCCGCCCAGTCGATGACAGGGACCCCCCGGCCACGGAGCTCCCGGAGTCTGAGCCCGCGGGCCACCCGGGCGAGCCGGTGGCCGGCGGTCCGGTCGGCGGTCGGGTCCGGGCTGAGCACCGTCACCGGGTAGCCGTACTCGTCGAGCCACCGGGCCAGGTCGGCCCCGCGGCCGTCACACAGCGGCGAGACAAACAGCACCTGCGTCCCCGCCGAGAGCCGCCGGCGCAGCCGGCTCCGCCCCGCCGCGACCGTCATCGGGTCCTCGCCGGGAGCCGGCGAGAGGTCGGGGTGGGTGGTCAGCAGCTCTCGGACCCGCCGCTCGTGCTCCTCGCCGGCGCCGGGCGCGAGCCAGCCGGTCACCGAGGGGAAGGCCGCCACACCGACCTGGTTGCCCGTCGCGGTCAGCGAGCCGTACAGCCGGCCGGCAGCCTCGACCCCGCGGTCGAGCGCGTGGGGCGTGTCGGGCGCCGGGGCGGCGTAGGACTGGGGCCGAGCGTCGACCACGACCATGACCGTGGCGGCCTGCTCGGAGCGAAACTCGACGGTGCTGAGCTCGCCCGTCCGGGCCCGCCGGTTCCAGTCCACCCGGCTCAGCGCGTCACCGGGGCGGTACTCCCGGGTGGCGTAGAACTCCAGGCCGGCGCCGGCGGTGTCGGTCTCGACCCGGCCGGCAAACCGGGCGGCCCGCTGGCGAAGCGGGACCGGCTCGGTCGTCGCCCGCAGCGTCGGCCGACAGGCCATCGTCGTCTCCGGCCCGACCAGCCGGGTCTCCTCGACACCCCCGGACAGGTCCTTCGCGATGACGGCTGCGGGGCCGAACGTGTGGCGCCCCCGAGTGGCCCTGACCTCGTACTCGAAGGTCGCGCACTCGCCGGCCTGGAGTGCCGTCCCGTGGCGGGGTGAGCCCTCTGCCACCGACAGCGCCTCGGGGACGCCGTCCACGACACGCAGGTCGGGGACTGGGCGGTCCCGCTCGTTGGTGACGGCGACGGTCACCGCGACGGCCACGCCGGGGTCGGGCTCGGCCGGGTCGAGCGAGCGGTCGACCGACAGCCCTTCGGCCGCAGTCCCGTCGTCGCTGTCGGAGACCCCAGGTTCGAGCGGTGTCGCACGGGCGTAGGCGGCAAAGCCGATGCCGGCCGCCCCGGCAAGCAGCGCCGCCGGCTCGGAGGCGAGGACACCGGCCGCGATACCCACGAAGGCAACGGCGCCGACCCCCTGCCAGCGGTTCGTCGCCCGTGCCGCTCGGGCGACGGTCACGGTTCCGGCACCGTCGTCCTCGGCCCCACGAGGAGGGTCGTCACCGCCCTGTGTCGCGGCACCCTCGCCGTCGGCGGTCCGTGTGGCCCGCTCCCGGGTGACCGAGAAGGGGCTGTCGGAGAAGCTCTCGGGGGGCTCCTCGGGGGGGCCCGCGGTGTCCCCCTCTGACCGGGGTTCGAGCCCCGCCCGCTCGGCGATGGCGCTGACGGTGTGGCGCACCTTCCGGTGTTTCGGGACCCCACCGGCGACGGCCCGGCGGAGGATACCGGGCGAGGGTGGGTCCGGGGCAGCCTCGCCGCCGAGATAGGCGGCGGCGTAGCCGTCGTCGGTCCAGGTTCCCGCCTCGACGCGGCGCTCGGCCTCGGTCTCGCTCAGCCCCTCGTACTGGGCGAGTACCTCGACGGCTGCGGCCCGGAGCCCACGGACTGCCTGGTTGTACGGCAGCCGCCCACTCGAGAGGAAGCCACCGAGCGAATCCCGCAGGTCCTCGCCCGGCGGCGGCGTCGGCACACGGTGCTCCGGGGTCGGCGTGACGGCCGCCTCGGTGTCGACCCCCCGGCGGGCCGCCACCTGCCGGACGGCGACGAGGAGTGTCACCACACCAAGGGCGGTGACGAGCGCCCGGTCGACGGCGAGACCCAACAGCCCCGGCGAGGCGGCAACGGCCACACCGACTGCCAGCGCGAGCAGGCCCGCCACAAGGGCGAGTCGCCGCCGGTTCACGCGTCCCCCTCCGACGCCCCGTCACCGTCGGTCGTCTCCGCGTACTGCGCCTCGATCCGCCGGAAGACAGCCACAGCCCGGTCCTCGGAGGCCGCCGCCGGGGCGTCACCGTACCGGACATCCTCGAACAGCCGGGTGAGTTCGCGGACGGCCTCGCCCTCAAGCCCGGCGTCGACGGCAGCGTCGGCGAACTCGCCGGGTGTGCTCGTCTCCGGGGCCTCGACATCCAGCAGGGCGGTCATCTCGCGCCAGGCCCGGTAGACCTCGTTGGCGCCACCCGCCTCGAGCCGGTCGGCCGCACGCCCGGCCGCCCGGCCGACCGCCGCCCGCCTGTCGTCGTTACGACCGGCGGTGTCGTCGGAGCCCTCGTCGCCACGCCGGCCTCGGGCCCGGACGGCGACGAGTGCAACGCCGGCCAGCGCGACCCCGAGGACGGCGAGCAGTCCGAGCGGGAGTGACGACGGGTCCGAGGAGCCGCCGTCACCCGGCGGGCCGCCAGGGGTGGAGCCGTCACCGATGATTGCCGGCTGTGGGAGCGCGGACCCCGACAGGTCCCCGACCACGACGAGCAGGAGGTATGCGACGACCGCCGCGAGCACGAACGGGACGGCAACGGCGGCGATGCGCCGGAACAGCGCCCGTCGGAAGACTGCGACGTAGACGAGCAGGGCAACGAGCGTGAGCACCAGCGCCAGCAGGATAAACTCGGCAAACGGGACGTCGGCCGGGGCCGGTGACGTCGGCTCGCGCTCGGGGAAGGGGATAGCACCGCCGCCACCGCCGCCAGAGCCGGAGCCGGCCGCCCCGCTGTTGCTCGTGGAGGGCAGGGTCGCGGCCGCGAACCCGACCGCCAGCAGCCCGAGGACGGCGGTCGCGGCGGACGTGAGCGTGTCCCTCATCGGTCGGGAGCAGGGGGCTGGGCTCGGTTACCACGACGCACGGGAGGGTACACGCTCGTCAACAGCGCGAGTAGCGGAATAAACGCTTTGCCGGGTCACCGGCGCCCGCACAGCACGGTGTCTCGGCGCCATACGTGCGGGGAGGTGTGCAGTCCGCCTGGGGGCCCGATTCGGCGCCGAGTGTCCGCGGGACCGGGCAGCACACGCCGTTGGCGTCGGGCCGGTTGCTCGCGGGCGTAATCCTCTTTTCCCGTGATACACCCTGTCACGGTATGAGCAACAGCGATAGCCCTGGCGGGAGTGAGGCGGTCCTGACCGACCAGGACGGCCACGTCGGTGTGGTCACACTGAACCGTCCGGGGGCGATGAACACCTTCAGCACCGGGTTGGCGACGGCACTCGACGACGCGCTCCTCGAGTTTGAGGCCGCAGACGGCGTGCGGGCGGTCGTAGTCCAGGGGGCCGGCGACGCCTTCTCGGCGGGGATCGACCTCTCCGAGCACCGCACGCTGGGGGGCGAGACCGAGTACGAGGAGTGGGTGACACGGATGGAACAGCCCTTTCTCACGCTCGCGGAGATGGGGACACCGGTGATTGCGGCGGCCCACGGCCACGCCGCCGCCAACGGGATTGGGCTGGTGGCGGCCTGTGACCTTGCGGTGGCGGCCGAGGGGACACAGCTGGGGGCGACGGCGCCGAAGGTCGGGCTGTTCTGTATGGGGCCAGCGGTGCCGTTGATGGGGGCGGTCACCCGCAAGCGCTGCCTGGAGTTGTTGCTCACGGGCGAGCTTATCGACGCCGAGACCGCCCGGGAGTGGGGGCTGCTCAACCGGGTGACCGACGCCGGGAAACACGTCGAGGGGGCGATGGAACTGGCCGAGACCATCGCCACAAAGAGCCCGACGGCCGTCCAGCGCGGCAAACGAGCCTTCTACGAGATGACCGACATGTCCTACGGGGAGGCGCTGGCCCACTCGAACGGCCGGTTCGCGGAGCTGTGTGCAACGGCCGACGCGGAGGCGGGGGTCGACGCGTTCCTCGACGGCGACCCGCTGGAGGCCGAGGAGTGGCCGGAGGGTTGAGACCCGGGCGCCCCACAACCGCCGGCAGCGGCGACCGCTACCCCCGCCAGGCAGGGGTAATATTTTCCTCTCCGGGCGAGTACGCACGTGTGGTGGTAGCATGAAACAGGAGATGACGACACTCGACTTCCTCGACCGCGCGGTAGACATCTACGACGACGTGACCGGGGTGGTCGCCCACGACGGGACCGAGTACACCTACGCCGAGGTCGGCGAGCGGGTGAACCGGCTGGCAAACGCCCTCGCCGCCCGCGGCGTCGAGCAGGGTGACCGGGTGGCGCTGCTCGCGCCGAACACCCACTACTTCATCGAGACGCTGTACGCGACCAACACGCTCGGGGCGGTGTTCGTCCCGCTGAACTACCGGGTCAAGCCCGACACCGTCGCCTACATTCTCGACGACTGCGAGGCGGCAACCGTCGTCGCGGACTACGACTTCGCCCACAAGATCGAAGCCGTCCGCGACGAGGTACCGGCCGAGACGTTCATCGGCTACGAGGCCGACGACATCGACGGTAACTGGGCGGACTACGAGGCGGTGCTGGCCGACCACTCCCCGGAGGCACCCGAGCGCCCCGAGATCAGCGAGGACGACGACGCCAGCATCAACTACACCTCCGGCACCACGGGCGACCCGAAAGGGGTCGTCCGCACACACCGGACCGAACACTGGCACGCGCTCGTCCTCAACCAGCACATGGAGATCCGCGACGACGACA
>JAQCNN010000015.1 GCA_028275005.1 Salinirussus sp. | reverse complement strand
GTACAGAAAGGTTGGCACTGTCCGCCCGGTGGCCCCGTACCCTGCGGCCCGTCCCCCCGGTGTGTGGTGCCAGCCCTGCAACACACCCTCGGCGTGTGGCTTATACCGACTGCCGCCGAACGCTTCCTCGCGTCTGTCACCACAAGCGGACTCATCCCGAGACACAGTCACACACACCATGTCCGAGTACGACGACGACGGCGGGAGCGTCCTCCAGTCCCGACGGGTTCGTGGCTTTCTCGCGATCGCCGCCGTCATGTTCGGGTCGGTCGGCGCGGTCAGCTTCGCCACGACCCCCGGCCAGCCCGTAGCGGTGTTGCGGACGATGGCCGTCGTCGGCGGCCCGTTCGTGAGCATGGTCGGCATCGGGATGATCTTCGCCTACCTCGCGACACACGCGGCACAGTTGGAGTAGCCGACCGGCCGGACCCTACCGGGGGTCGACCGGGTAGGCGTCGTCCCACGGTGCGAGTCGCTCGCAGGCGGCACCGGCGGCGACCACAGTGTCGTCCCCACCGCGCCGGCCGGTGACCTGGAGACCGACCGGCAGGCCGTCGACCCTCCCGGCAGGCACCGAGGCCGTCGGGTTCCCGGTGAGGTTGAACGGCCAGGTGAGTGTGAAGCCGTGAACGGGGTGGACCGACTCGCCGTCGATGGCCGTCGGCGGGGAGTCGATGTCGAAGGCGGGAACCGAGAGGGTTGCCGAGACCAGCAGGTCGTAGTCGGCAAACAGGTCCTGAACGGCGTCGTAGACCGTGGTGCGTCGGCGTTCGGCCCGGCGGACGTCCCCCGCGGACAGTTCCAGGGACTTCTCGACCCGGCTGACCACCTCGTCGGTGACCTCCTCGCGGCGGTCGAGGATGTCGACCCCCTGGTCCTCCCGGAAGGCGTCGTAGATCCCGCGGTACCGCGCCTGTAACAGTGTCGCCAGGGGCTCGTGGGCGGCCTCCCAGCCAGGGAGGTCGGGGTCGACGCGGTCGACAGTCGCGACCGTCCCCCGGAGTTCGTCGACGAGTCCGTCGACGGCCTCGCGAACGTCGTCGACCAGCGGGCAGACCCCGAGGTCGGGGCTGTACGCGACTCGGAGGTCCTCGACGGGGTCGCGCAGGGCGGTCCGGTAGCTCTCCTCCCGGGCCGGACGGGTGAACGGGTCACGGTCGTCGGGGCCGGCCATCACGTCGAGCATGAGCGCGGCGTCCTCGACGGACCTGGTGATCGGGCCGAGAAAGCTGAACGGGTGGGTGTTGATGAAGGCATCGGGGCGGTCGTTGCCGTGGGGGACCCGCCCGAAGTCGGGCATGAGCCCGAAGACCCCACAGGCCGCGGCGGGGGTCCGGACCGAGCCGGCGGCGTCCGAGCCCTGGGCGAGTGGCACCATCCCCGCGGCGACGGCGGC
Organism: Salinirussus sp.; assembly: GCA_028275005.1. GTDB lineage: Archaea > Halobacteriota > Halobacteria > Halobacteriales > Haloarculaceae > Salinirussus. The sequence goes on along the minus strand of JAQCNN010000015.1, from coordinate 3,114 downwards.
GGCCGACCCACCCGAGGAGCCGCCGGTCGTCTTCGCGGTGTTCCAGGGGTTGCGGGTCGTCTCGAAGAGTCTGTTGCGCGTCACCGTCGAGAGCCGACCGAACTCCGGGGTGTTCGTCTTTCCGATGACGACCGCGCCGGCGTCCTTCAGCCGCCGGACGACGATGGCGTCCTCCTCGGGGACGTTCTCCGCGAGAAGAGCCGAGCCAAGCGTCGTCCGGAGCCCGGCGGTGTTCGAGAGGTCCTTTATCGCCACGGGAACCCCGTGCAGCGGGCCGAGGGGTTCGCCGGCCTCGACGGCCTCGGTGGCCTCGCGGGCCTGGGCGCGTGCATCGTCGTTGAGTGTCACAAACGCGTTGACCTGGTCGTCGACAGCGTCGATCCGGTCGAGGTGGGCGTCGACAACCTCCGTCGGTGTCAGGTCCCCGCGGCGGACCTGCCGGGCGAGTGTCACCGCCGACCTGCCGATGATCTCGGGCATAGCCGGAGCCGTCGGCCGGGTGTCGGATATAGCTACGGACCTGTCGGCCCGGTGAGTCGGCACGGCGGTGACCGACGGGACCGGCCGGTCGCCTCACCCTTGTGAACTCGGGCGTGTGTTTAAGAGGATACATCCCAAACGGGGTGATGTGCCGACGCTCGAACTCTCACTCCGGGACGACCTCGACACCGAGATCACCCAGCTCGTCCAGCGCGGCGAGTTTCTCAACCGCGAACAGGCGATCGAAGACCTCCTCCAGCGTGGCGTCGCCGCCTACGACACGGGGGACACCGAGGACCGCGACCCGTTCGAGGAGGGCGGTGCCGCCGGCGACTACAGCTCCCAGCCCGACGACCCGATCTAAGCCTCGTCCGGAGGCGTGGCCTCCCACTCGCCGACAGTTCTGACCTGCGGTGTCTCGGCCCCGACCAGCCCCCGCTCCACGGTCCGCCGTGCGACCGCACGGTCGGTCTCCCCGCCGGCCCGGGCCAGGCTCCCGACCGAGCCGGGGTCGAACGGGACGCCGAGTGCCTCGTAGACCGGGTCGAGCACCTCCGCGAGTGCGGCGTGGTCACGGACGGTGAGGACGCCGGCGACGAGCGCGGCGTCCTGTCGCACCCGCTGTGCGAGGCCGACCAGTTTGCCCGTCGCCTGCAGAGAGTGAGTCCCGGGACAGAAGGCGTCGGGGGGCTCGCCGCGGCGCGCGTCAACGTCAAGCTCCGACAGCGCGCGCTGTATCGCCCCGAGAGTTCGCTCGTAGCGGTCGTCCAGCCCGCCCCGCGGGTCCGCGACCGGCTCGGCGTGGGCGAACAGTAGTGTCCCCTGTGTGTAGGCGGTGGCGCGGCCGCCGACACCCCGTTCGACCGGTTCGAACCCCTGTTTCTCGGCCCGGCGGCGGGCCTCCCTGTAGCCCTCACTCCGGGTGTCCCGGCGGCCAAAGGCCACCTGTCGGTGGGGGTACCAGACACGTAGCGCCGACACGCCGGCCGCGGCGCTGTGTTCGACCAGCCGGCGAGTCACCTCGCGGTCGGTCCCGACGTCCGCGGCCCGCCCCCGGAGGACCAGCATTGCAGGGTGTGAGCGCCGGTGGCACAAAAACCCCGGACGTGTGCCGGCCCGGCGACGGGCCGACAGCCCCGGGGAGAACCGCCTGGCGTGTGACACTATCCCAAAACTACTTTCGCGTCGCGGTGGAGAGCTTCCCTATGTCCCAGTGGCAAGAACAGCGACCCTCGGAGGAGTTCTACCGGGTGTTAGACCCGGACGGCAACGTCGTCGGGGAGGTGCCGGACGTCGACGAGGAGACGCTCACACGGCTGTACCGCACGATGGTCACCTCGAGGGAGTTCGACGAGAAGACCCTGCGGATGCAACGCCGGGGCGAGGTGTCGATTGTCGCCCGGGCGACCGGCGAGGAGGCGGTCTCCTGTGGCTCGGCGGCCGCCCTGTCGGAGGGTGACTGGTGTTTCCCCTCCTACCGGCAGACACCGGCCGCGTTCTACTGGGGTGCCGATATGGCCCGGGCGGTCGCGGGGCTGATGGGTGCCGAACCCGAGACCATCGACGAGCATCTCCCGGCCGAGGAGGAGCCGCCGGTGTCGTTCACACCGGTGTACGTCCCGCTCGCGGTCAACGTCACCAACGCCGTCGGGTCGGCGATGGTCGATGGCTTCCGCGGCAACGACACGGTGACGATGTCCTACATCGGTGACGGCTCGACCAGTCAGGGTGACTTCCACGAGGCACTCAACTTCGCGGGCGTCTTCGACGCGCCGGCGGTCACCGTCTGCCAGAACAACCAGTGGGCCATCTCCGTCCCGGCACACCGTCAGACAGCCGCCGAGACCTTCGCCCAGAAGGCCGTTGCCCACGGTGTTCCACACGACCGCGTCGACGGCAACGACGTGCTCGCGGTCTACGCAAAATCACGGGAACACTGCGAGCGGGCCCGCAACGGCGAGGGCGCAGGTTTCATCGAGGCCGTCACCTACCGGATGGTCGAGCACAACACCGCAGACGAGGAGTCGGTCTACCGGGACGCGGACGAGCGGGAGTACTGGGAGGACAGGGACCCGATCGACCGGTTCGAGACGTTCCTCCTCCGGGAGGGGGTCCTCGAGGAGGGTGACCCCGAGCGAGTCCGCGAGGAGGTCCGCGACGAGATCCAGGCGGCGGTCAACGAGGCCCGCGAGGTGCCGGTGTCGGACCCGGAGACGATGTTCGAACACCACCTTCACGGCGAGTCCTGGGCGCGGGACCACCAGCGCCAGGAGCTTCGCGCCGAGCGCAACGGGGAGAACCCCTTTACTGACTTCACCGGGGAGGGGTTGGAATGAGCCTCACCACCGAGTCACGCAGCGACCAGACCGGACGGGAGATGAACCTCCTCACGGCGGTGAACGCGACGCTACGCCAGGAGATGCAACGCGACGGGTCGGTCCGGCTGCTGGGCTACGACATCGGCCCGATCGGCGGCGTCTACCGCGCCACACAGGGGTTGCTCGAGGAGTTCGGCGAGGAGCGGGTGATCGACAGCCCCCTCTCGGAGAACGGTATCCTGGGCACCGCGGTCGGGATGGCGATGCGGGACTGCCGGGTCGTCCCCGAGATCCAGTTTATGGGCTTTTTCTACCC
>JAQCNN010000014.1 GCA_028275005.1 Salinirussus sp. | reverse complement strand
TGGCGCCGTACCAGCGGCTGTTCGCCTCTATCGCCGCGTTCGTCCCCGTCGTGGGGACAGACATCTCGGCGGCCATCGCAGCCGGCGGGGAGGCGGTCAACCCCGTCTACGGGAAGACGATCTGGAACTCGCTGTGGTTCGGCGCTATCACGACGGTGTCGAGCGTGACTGTCGGTATCGCCGTTGCGCACGGACTCGAGAAGTACGACCTCCCGCGGAAGGGGCTGCTGGTGACGCTTGTCTCCTTTCCGATCAGTCTGCCGGGGATCGTCGCCGCGTTCATGATGATCGTCCTGTTCGGGCAGACCGGGTTTCTCACCAACTTCTTCGCCGTGCTGAGCGGGACCGAGCCGGTCGACCTCCAGCTGACCGGCCAGCCCTCCGGGACGACACTCGCCATCCTGGGGCTGTTCTTTGGCTACCTCTACTCGATGATCCCCCGGGCGACGCTGCTGTTGCGCGGGACCTACGCCGAGGTGAACACCGACGCCGAGGAGGCCGCCCGTGCCCTGGGGGCGACCCCGCTACAGACGTTCCGCCACGTCACCCTCCCACAGATCCGCCCCGGGATCGTGGGCGCGCTCATCCTCACCTTCCGGACGGCACTGGCCATCTTCGGGACAGTCCTCGTCCTAAAGGCGCTGTCGGTGGTGACCTTCCGCTTTGACCAGCTGGTCAAGGTCGGCTTCGAGCTGAACATCGCCTCGGCGCTGGCGGCCATCTTCTTCCTGTTCACGGTCCTGTTTACCTTCCTCAGCCTGCGCTACACCAGCGCGGAGGTGGCCCGATGAGCACGCCAGGGGCCGACGACGCGACGGCGGTCACGGGTGAGGTCCCGGACCGCGAGCCCAGCCGACTGGGCCGGCTGTCGGCGCGCTACGGACGCAGCCTGGTCACAGCACTGCTGCTTGTCACTATTCTCTTCCTCATCGGACCGGTGCTGGTGACGTTTATCGCCTCCTTCTTCGAGAACTGGACCGGTATCCTCCCCAGCGGCGGCCTCACCCTCCGGAACTGGGCGCAGGCGCTCGGGGTCGCCGAAACTGTGGGCGCCTCACGCGGACTCGGCGGGTTCTGGACGTTCGTCGCACCGGATGTGCTGTTCGTCCTGGACCTCCCTCTCCTGCCGGAGTTGACGCTGTTTTTTCCCTTCGACTTCTACGTCCAGACGCCGATCCCGATGGCGCTGGGGTTCAGCGTGCTGCTGGCGCTGCTCGGCGTGTTCATCAACCTCCTCGTCGGTGTCCCGATTGCGTACGCCGTCACCCGCTACGACTTCACCGGTCGCCGGCTGATGAACACGTTTGCCGTCCTGCCGATCGTCCCCGGGATCATCCTGGGGATCGCCTTCCTGAAGACCTACCCCGACCTGCCGAGTGTCATCGCGCTGGTGCTTGGCTACTCGCTTTTGAAGATCCCCTACATGGTGCTCGCGGTGCAGTCCTCCTTCGAGTCGATGGACCTGCGGCAGATGGAGGAGAGCGCCCGGTCACTCGGCGCCTCGTGGACGACCACCTTCCTGCGGGTGATCGTCCCCGGCGCGAAACAGGGGATCATCTCCGGCTCGATCATCTGCTGGACGCTCGCGGCCGCCGAGTTCAACTTCTCCTACGTGGTCTACTCCAGCGGCCCTCGTCCGTTCTCGCTGTTTCTGTTCGAGAACATCTCGAACAACCCGTTTCTCCGGGCCGCGGCCGCCATCTCGATCTACTTTATCATCGTCGCGGTGGTGACGGCCCTGCTCAACCGGCTCGGCGAGAACGGCTTCTCCGTCGGAGGTGTCAGATAGATGGCTGAACGTGTCACACTCAACGACATCACGAAACGGTTCGACGAAACGCTCGCGGTCGACGACATCTCGCTGCGGGTCGAACCCGGGGAGACGGTCGGCCTGGTCGGCCCCTCCGGGTGTGGGAAGACGACCACCCTTCGGACGGTTGCGGGCTTCGAGACCCCCTCCGAGGGGGAGGTGCTGTTCGACGACGAGGTGGTCACCAACGTCCCGCCAGAGCAGCGAAACGTCGGCCTGGTCTTCCAGTCCTACGCGCTGTTCGACAACATGACAGTTCAGGAGAACGTCGAGTTCGGGCTGCGGATGCGCGACGTACCGAAAGCCGAGCGGGCAGACCGGGCCACGGAGATGCTCGAGTTGCTCGACATCGGGGGGATGGGCGACCGCGACCCAACCACGCTGTCGGGGGGCCAACAGCAGCGGGTCGGCCTCGCCCGTGCGCTCGCCATCGAGCCCCGTGTCCTGCTGCTGGACGAGCCGATGACCGGGCTCGACGCAAAGCTCAAGACCCGGCTCCAGGAGGAGATCGGCTCGCTGCTCGAGGAGATCGACGTCACCTCGATGTACGTCACCCACGACCAGGCCGAGGCGATGGTGATGTGTGACCGTATCGCCGTCATGAACGACGGCCGGGTCGAGCAGGTCGGGACCCCCGCGGAGATCTACGAGCGCCCCGCGAACAGCTTTGTCGCTGACTTCGTGGGCACCTCCAACCGGCTGACCGCCACCGTCGAGAACGGGACACTCGACCTGGGTCACGCGGCCGTCGAGGCACCCACCGGCGCGCCGGAGGGCGACGTCACAGTCGTCGCCCGGCCGGAGGCGTTCACGCTGAACGGCGGGCCCGTCGAGGCGACCATCGAGGAACGGTTCTACCTCGGCGAGCACGTCCGGGCGACCGCCCGCACACCGGACGACCGGGAACTCACGCTGCGCTTTGACCCTGAGCGTGCCCCCGAGAGCCGAGAGGTAACGCTGTCGCTGGACACCGACCGGGTCCACCTGCTCCGGGACCCGTGACTGTCTCCGACACGCCGGGCCCGCTGCTCGCCCGTCTCGGACGACCGTGCACGGCCGAGCCGGTCCGGCTGGCGGTCGTCGCCGACCCACACGTCGCCGTCGGGGAGCACGGAACCTGGAAGGTTGCCCACCGGAGCCGGGCGCTACTGGAGCGGGCGGTCGACCGGGCCGACGCCGCCGGCGCCGACCTCACAGTCTTCCCGGGTGACCTGACGGGTGATGGCCGCCCCGCCGCGTTTGCGGCCGTCGACGAGGTGCTGGCGGACCTGGAGACGCCGTGGGTCGCGGTCCCCGGGAACCACGACGTGCCAAAGACCTTCGACGGCCACGACAGCCCCTCGGCGGGTGCCTTCGAGTCACAGTACACCCCCGGGCTCCCGTCCGCCCGGGAGGTCGGCCCGGTGACGGTACTCGGGGTCGACACCGCGAGCGCGGCCGACGGAAGCCTCCGGTCGACCTGGGGCGGGCGTGTCGGCGAGCGCGACCGCGCTTGGCTGGCCGACACCCTCCCGACTGTGGAGACGGCGGTGGTCGTCCTCCACCACAACGTCGCGACCCTCCCCGAGAACCCCGGGGGAAAGTGGGCGAACTTCCCGCTCGAGGACGCCGACGCGGTCCGGGAGGTGCTGGCCGGTCACGAGGTCCCATTGGTCCTGACAGCCCACCATCACGTCCCCGCCGTCGCCGACCACGGGGCAACGGCCGAGGTGTTGGCACCCGCCGTCTGCTCGTACCCACAGGCAATGTTGCTGGTCGATATCGGGCCCGAGGGCACTGCGGTGTGGCTGGTGCCCCTGGCCGATGCCACCGAGGTGTGCGAGGCCCGCCGGCTCGCAGCGACCGGCAAGCCGCTGGCCGTCGGGGTTGCGGGGCTGGTCGACCGGCGGCTCGGGGCGCTCCCGCTCACCGACCGCGGTCCGGAGATTTAAGCAACAAGCCGCCCCTACCTCGGCACGATGGCACCTGTTCCGGCTCTCGAGGAGCGCGCGGAGGCCTGCGCCGAGCGGCTACTCGCGGCCGAGGAGGTGTTGCTCGCCTCCCACATCGACGCCGACGGACTCACGAGCGCGGCGGTCGCCGCGACCGCGCTCGGACGGGCCGGTATCGCCTTCGAGACCGTCTTCAAGAACCAACTCGACGAGACGGCGATAGCGAGTATCGCGGCCCGGGAGTCCGACACCGTCCTGTTCACCGACTTTGGCAGCGGGCAACTCGACGTCATCGCGGCCCACGAACGGGCTGGTGAGTTCACACCCGTCATCGCCGACCACCACCAGCCCGCCGACGCCGAGACCGAGTACCACCTCAACCCTCTGCTGGAGGGGCTCGACGGCGCCTCCGAACTCTCCGGCGCGGGTGCGAGCTACGTCCTCGCACGAGCGTTGGGTGATGCGACCGACGGGAGCGTCACCGAGCAGCGAGCGGGGCGTCATCGCCTCACGACCGACGGGGGGGCGGCTGCGACCGACGCCGACACCGCAGAGGACAACCGCGACCTCGCGGGACTCGCCGTGGTCGGTGCGGTCGGGGACATGCAGGCCGTCGGCGGTGAGTTGGTCGGTGCAAACCGGGGGGTCGTCGAGGAGGGTGTGGCAGCAGGCGTCCTCGCCGAGGGGACCGACCTGGCGTTCTACGGGAAACAGACCCGTCCTCTCCCGAAGCTACTCGAGTACGCCAGCGAGGTCCGGATCCCCGGCGTCTCCAACGACCAGCGCGGCGCCATCTCCTTCCTGCAGGGGCTGGAGCTTGAGCTGAAAGAGGGTGGGGAGTGGCGCCGGTGGGTCGACCTCACCGACGACGAGCGCCAGCAGGTCGCCAGCGCGCTGGTCCAGCACGCCCTCTCTCGCGGGGTCTCCAGCAGCCGTGTCGAGGACCTCGTCGCCACGACCTACACGCTCACGGCGGAGGACCCCGGGACGGAACTCCGGGACGCGAGCGAGTTCTCGACGCTGTTGAACGCGACCGCCCGGTACGAGCGGGCCGATGTCGGCCTGGCGGTCTGTCTTGGTGACCGGGAGGGCGCCCTCACGCGGGCCCGACAGCTGTTGCGCACCCACCGGCGCAACCTCTCGGAAGGGATCAGCCTCGTCGAGGAGCAGGGTGTCGAGCGTGCCGACCACCTCCAGTACTTCGACGCCGGCGAGGCGATCCGCGAGACGATCGTCGGTATCGTCGCCGGGATGGCGTTGGGTGCAGACGGGGTGGACGGCGACCGCCCGATCGTCGCATTCGCCCGGAAGAACGACGAGGAGACGAAGGTGTCGGGGCGTGGCACCGGCCGGCTGGTCGGGCAGGGGCTCGACCTGGCGGCGGTGATGCAGGAGGCCGCCCAGTCGGTCGGCGGGGACGGCGGCGGCCACGACATCGCCGCAGGGGCGACGATCCCTGCCGGCCGCGAGGAGGAGTTCGTCGCCGCAGCCGACGAGATCGTCGCCGAACAGACCGGATGAGTCTTTACCCGGCCCGGTGAAGCAGCGGTATGACCGAACCTGACCCGGCGGCCGCCGACCAGGGTCGCGTCTGGCTGGTCGAGCGGACCTACTCCGACGACGAGCAGAACCTGGTCATCCTCACCTACGCCACCCTCGACGGCGAGCGGTACTACCGTAAGGAGCGGGCGCTGACCTCCTTTACCGACACGCGGGACACGACCGCGGCGGCCGAGGTCGCCCCGGAGAATCTCGGGCGGACCGAGCCCGACCGGGTCGAACAGTACGCCGCCGAGGCCGGACGGATGGCCGAGGCTCACGACCCCGAAGACACGGTCTGACCGTCACACGAGGTGGTCCCGAACGCACTGTTGGGGCCCCGGCCCGACGAGACAACACCGACACCCCCGACCCCGACCGGCGTGGCCCCTAACACACCACGCGGTCGACGTCCAGCGCGGTCGCGCGCCGGACGACTGCCCGCACGGGGTCGGCCGAACCGGCCAGATTGTCCGAGTCACCGTCGATGACCGTGAGCGCCGCCCGCCGGTCGGGGGCAACCACCCCGCAATCGAGGCCGACGGCCTCGGCGCCCGCCGTCGTCGCCATCCGCAGCACCTCCCGGGCGGTCACGTCGAACTCCCTCTCCGTGTACGCCATCTCCCGGAACATCGAGGGCGGATTCAGCATGACGTTGTCCGTCCCCAGTGCAACAGTTGTGTGCTCGAGTAGCTCCCCGACCGGTGGCCGGCCAACGCCGAGTACAGTGTTTGCACGCGGACAGACTGCGACCGGGACCGACTGGTCGGCGACCCGGTCGAGGTGGGGTTGTTCGGCGTGGACCATGTGCACGAGCAGGTCCGGGTCCAGGTCGAGTGCGGGGCCGATGTCGGTCGCGTCCGGCTCGCCGGCGTGGATGGCAAAGGGGACGTCACGCTCTCGTGCCGCGGCGCGCTGGTCGGTAAAGTCGTCGTCGCTTGCGCCGCTGGCCCCGAACCCGTCGGCGACATCGAGGACCGAGCGGTCCCCGCTCCCGAAGATGAACGTGTCGATGTCCAGCGGTCGGGTGGCCTCCCGGAGCGCGCGTGCCCCCTCGACCCCCGACTCGCGAAAATCCAGACAGGAGACGGTCCCGGTCCGGCCCATGAGCCGAAGCGTTCGACGCATCGCCGTCACGAGTTCGTCCCTGTCGGCGCCAGCCAGCCGGCGGTGCTTCAGACTGCCCGGCGGGGCGACCGCCTCCTCGAGCGAGAGCCCAACGGCGGCGTCCTTCGCGATGGAGTCGCCGAGGTGAGTGTGTGCGTTGACGAATGCCGGCAGGATGATGTCCGTGGACTCTGTTTCGGTCTCCTCGACGGCTTCGATCTCCCCACCCTCGATGACGACCCGGCCGGAAACCGGCTCGAAGGCCTCGCCGACGAGGACGGTTCCCGTTATCTCGTCCATGCCCGACAACCACGCTCGATAACAAAATGATTTCGCATAGGGGTATCCGCACAGCCAGGTGGTAGCCCCGTCGAGCGCACGAGCCACAATGACTGCCGCCACACCAGGGGTGGCCCACCGCGACGGGGCTGTGCCCTGTGGATGCACTGTTTGCCACTGTCGAGCCGTGGCCCCGATTTTGTATCGTCACATACGATTTATTGTTCGCCTGCAGCCCGGAATCGCCGGAAAGCCGTCCGTTGCTCCGGAACGAGATGGAACGGTGATAGCGTTGCTCCCGCGGGGCAGGCACCCTAGCGACGGGTGTGGTGAGCGCCAGGCTGTGCCGTGTGTCGTCGCGCGGTGCCGGGGCAGGCCCGCTGGCGCCGTGAGGCTCTCGCGGTCGCAACCGACCGTTGGCTGGTCGCCGGCCCCAACTGTGAGACGGGCACTCACAGCCCGCTGATAAACTGTATTTCGCGATACCAAACCGGCTGCACGCCGGCTGCGCAAAACCGGGGGGTTTAGACGTGCGGGGGGACGAGAACAGGGTATGGGCTTTGGTAGCTACGACGAATCCGAGCAAGAGAACCAGGAACTCTCTACAGGGGACGAGGAAGGGGTCACCGTCGAGGAGAACGCCCACAGTGGGGACGTCGCCTTCGAGTCCGACGCCTCGACCGACGAACTCGTCGACCAGCTCCAGGACATGAAAGACGACGAGGACGAAGAGGAGGAGTAGCCGACGGACAGCCCCCAAGAGCGCAACCGGCGGTACCCGCGGGACCAAAGGGGCTTGTGCCCGGCCACGTAACGCCCGCTGATGACCGAGTTCGACCCCGAGAAGTTCGAGGACAAGTACGAACACTATTTTCCACAGCTCCAGCAGGCGTACAGCCAGGCGTTCGAGCGGATGAACGACGCCTACGACTCGGAACTCGTACACGCCATCGACCAGCAGCTTCTGGCCGAGAGCGAGCCCTTCTACGAGGGTGAGGGCCAATTCCGGGTCGAACTCCCGGCGGACCCCGCCGAACAGCTGACAGCCGTACTCGTCGACGAGGAGAAGTTGACCGCTGTGCTCGACCGGTACGTCGACGAGATCGAGACCGAACTGCGGCGCGTGTTCGACCTCGAGGACGACTGACCACCGAAGCAACCCAGCCCTCCTGGCCTGTCGGCCCCGGCGTCCGGTCACTGAGCCGAGGGGTACTACGGGCGGGAGCTGTGACCGTCACCGGCTCGCCGGCGCCGTCACCCCCGACCGCTGGGTCAGTCGCCGCCCTCCTGGAGCATCCGGCTCAGTGCCTCTGCGACCTCCTCGTAGCTCTGCATCGAGAGGCCGTCGGTGGTGATCAACACGCCACGCCGGTCGGCGGCCACCCGCAGGAGGTAGCCGTTCTCGAAGGCGCGGACGGTGAACCGATAGCTGTCGAGCTCGGAGTTCTGGTAGGCGTTCTGGGTCTCCCGGTAGCCCCGCCACTCGTGACCGACGAACGTGTTGAGGTCGGCGTCCCGCTCCAGGTCGTCGCGCAGGTACAGTTGGTCGAAGTCCGACCGCGTGAAGTAGGTAACCGAGCGGAGACTGTCGCCGGTGGCCGTCCGGGCGGTCGTCACGACGTGCTCGGCCAGCTCCTCCGACAGCAGTTGCGAACCCATACCTCCCCCGTCATCGCCCGGGTACATAACTTCGGTGCTCTCTCTACCCACTGCCCGTCCCCGGGTCCGCCACGCCTGCGTCGACCTGTTCGAGATACCGCCCCCTGGTCCGGTAGACCTGTGCGAGCGTGTGCTCGAGCGCCTCCAGCACCGTCTCGAAGTCCCCCTCGAGGACAACCTCCACCGGCGGGTCGATCAGCAGGTTTAGCTCGGAGTCAAAGCCCGCGTCGAGCCGGTACCCCTCCTCGCGACCCCCGTGGACCTCCACGGTCCCGAGGACGAACGGTGGGTTCGACAGTTCGACCCGGTCGGCCTCCAGGCTGACGTACTCGGGGGTCTCGTCCGGTGGCGCCTCCTCCCCGAGGGCGTACCCGCCCAGTCGTCTCGCGGTGTCGGCGTCGCCGTCCAGTGACATGTCCTGGACGAGTGTCTCGACGGCCAGGGCGAGAAACCGCCGGTCACGGGCCCCGTCGAACACCCGCGGTCGGTCCGGGAGCGCGTCAAGGGTACTCACACGCTTCGGTAACGCACTCTCCCATTTCAACCCTTTCGCTCCCGGCCGTGTGGGCAAGACCTAATCCGCCACGCCCGCAGTACTCTGATATGGGCAACAGTTCACTCCGGGCGCCGGCGGAGACCGCGGTCCGGCAGTGTATGGGGCTGGGCGCCGAGGAGTCGTGTGTGGTCGTCACCGACGACAAACGCGAGGCGATCGGGACGGCGCTGTACGAGGTTGCGTCCGAGACAGCGGCCGACGCCACCGTGGTCCGGTACCCCCCAGGTGAGCAACACGGCGCGGAGCCACCCGCCCCGGTCGCCGCCGCGATGGCCGGCGCGGACGTGGTGCTCGCGCCGACGACAAAGAGCCTGAGTCACACCCGCGCCCGGACCGACGCCAACGAGGCCGGTGCCCGTGTCGCAACGCTCCCCGGCATCACCGAGGCGGTCTTCCGGACGGGGCTCGATGCCGACTACGAGGCGGTCGCGGCGGTCTGTGCGGAGGTCTACGAGGCCGTCGCCGGTGCGACAGAGCTCCGGGTCACCTCCCCACAGGGGACTGATATCACTGTCCGGCCGGGGGGTCGTGAGTGGCGTCGGGACACCGGTGTCGTCCACGAGGCCGGCGAGATGTCCAACCTCCCCGCCGGCGAGGTGTTCGTCAGCCCTGAGACCGCAAACGGGAGGGTCGTCGTCGACGGGACGATGATGCCCCACGGCCGGCTCGACCCGGACGAAACTGTCGCGTTTACCGTCGAGGACGGTCAGGTGACGAGTATCGAGGACGAGGGACTTCGGGAGTCCGTCGAGACCGCCGCGGCGACGGCCGGCGATGCCGCGTTCAACTTTGCGGAGATGGGTATCGGGACGAACCTCGCGGTCTCGGAGCTCGTCGGGTCGGTGCTCTTGGACGAGAAGGCCGCCGGAACGGTCCACCTCGCCATCGGTGACGACCACGGTATCGGCGGCGACGTCGAGGCGCCAATCCACCAGGACGGCGTGCTGACGGCGCCGACGGTCTACGTCGACGGCGACCGGCTGGAGCTACCGACCCCGACGTAGCCGGGCTGGCGAGACCGCTCTGTCGGTCACGCCCCGAGTGCCGACGCCTTTTGTACCCCACTCACGTAGAGATGGCTATGACAGAGACATCCCAGTCCGACGTGACCGAACGGGTCGGGCTCGCCTGCCCGGCCTGTTCGCCGGACGTCGAGACGGTTCACGAGGTACTCGCGGCGGGAGGCCAGGCAACCGTCCGCTGCACCGAGTGCGGTCACGTCCACAAGCGGGACCTGCCGGAGGAGCGGACCGTCGAGCGCGAGGTGGTCGTCTCCCAGGACGGCGATTCCTTTGCCGCGACCGTGGCGGTGCCGGCGGCCGAGACCGTCGCGGTCGGCGAGGAGTTCCTACTGGAGACGGAGGCGGCGATCATGACCGTCCGGATCACGAGCATCGAACTCGAGGAGGGCCGAGCCGAGGAGGCACCCGCCGAGGACGCCCGCACGCTCTGGACGCGGGCGGTCGGTAACGTCACCGTCGACGCGACTATCCACCCGAAGGAGGGGACACACGACGAGACAAAGAGCGTCCCCTTGCAGGTACCCGGTGATTACGAGTTCGTCGTCGCCGAGACCGACGATATCGCCGGCGAGGAGTTCACCGTCGAAGGGATCCACCTCCGTGAGGACGCCGTTGGCTACGAGTTCGACAAGCTCGACCACGACGGCGACCGTGCGTTCGCGAAGGATATCAACCGGGTTTACGCCCGCGACGAGTCGACCAGCGCCTGGTCGGCGTGGTAGGGTGGCCGACGACCGACGCGCGGAGCGCGAGGCGCTCGTCGACCGGCTGACCGACCGCCGTGACCTCTCGCCGGCGACCGAACAGGCGATGCGTGCCGTCCCGCGCCACGCGTTTGTCCCCTCCGACCGACAGGCAGCAGCCTACGACGACAGCCCGCTGCCGATCGGTGAGGGCCAGACAATCAGCGCCCCGCACATGGTTGCTGTTATGACCGACCTGCTGGACGCCGACGAGGGCGACCGCGTCCTCGAGGTCGGAACCGGCTGTGGCTATCACGCGGCGGTCACGGCGGAGTTGGTCGGTGCCGACCCGGTCTACAGTGTCGAGTACCACGACAGCCTGGCCCGCGAGGCCCGGAAAACCCTCCGGAAGACGGGTTACGAGGCGGTGTCGGTTCGGGCGGGAGACGGCCGCGAGGGCTGGCCCGCACACGCCCCGTACGACCGGGCGTATCTCACCTGTGCGGCGCCGACCGTCCCCGCGGCGGTCGTCGAGCAGGTCCGGCCCGGTGGGCTCGTGCTCGCGCCGGTCGGCGAGCAAACCCAGACGCTGGTCCGTGCGCGAAAGCGGGCGGACGGCACGGTCGACCGGGAACGGCACGGTGGGGTCCGGTTCGTCCCGCTACAGTGAGCCTGGCCCGGTGAATTCATTACTGACGGCACAAAGACCGGAGTATGGAACCCGCGGTGCTGCGCGACGACATGGTCGACAGCCTCCAACACGAGAGCAAAGGCTGTGTCCGCAGTGAGACGCTATCGGCTGCGATGCGGTCGGTCCCGCGCGAGGAGTTCGTCCCTGACGGCCGGGAGGCGTACGCCGACCGCCCCTACGAGCGGCTGGGGACGCGTGTCCTCGCCCCCAACACGGTCGGGCGACTGCTGGAGGCGCTCGACCCTGGGGCCGACGACTCCGTGCTCGTTGTGGGGGCTGGCGTCGGCTACACCGCGGCCGTCCTCGCGGAGGTGGCTGCCCCGCGGACCGTTCAGGCGGTCGATATCACCCGTCGCCTGGTCTACGAGGCCCGCGAGAACCTCGCGAACGCCGGCTACGGCGCCGTCCTGGTCGACTGTTGTGACGGCGCCGAGGGGCTCCCGGAGTACGCGCCCTACGACCGGATCCTGCTGGAGGCGGCGGCCGTCCGACCGCCACGCGCCCTGCTGGACCAGCTGGCACCCAGCGGCCGGCTGGTGATGCCGCTGGGTACCGGTGAGCAGTCGATCGCCGTCGTCAGCCCCGAGGGCGACGCCGAGCGGCTGGGTGGGTGTGCCTTCGCCCCGATGCTCGTCGAGGGCGAGCAGGCGACGACGGTCGAGCGAAACCGTACCCGCCGGGAGGACCGGGAGCTCGCCGAGCGGGCCGCCCGCCGGCGAAAGGGCTGGGAGTTCGACTGGATCGACTGGGATTAACCCCCAACTACCAGGATGTCGGTGTTCCCGCGCCGGTCGGCGTAGCTGTCCGAGGGGGGTTTCACGTCCAGTTCTACGGTCCCTTCGACCCGGTTCGGGCCCAACTGCGGGTCGACGGTCAGCGTCACCGTCCCGTCGGCGCCGGTCTCTGCGGTCGTGACCCCCGACAGCCGTGCGCTCCCGCTTTTGGCCACGACTGTCGCGTTTGCCACCGTGTCGCCGCCGCTGTCGACGACGGTGACGTTGACCTCCTGTGGTCCGGGCTCGACGACGTCCGGCGAGGGTTGGGCGTCGAGTTCACTGACCCCCAGTTCGCCGAGCCCCTGAATCGTGTTCATCATCACCGCGAGGCTGGCGACGCCGACCACGAGCGCGATGACGAGCCGGATCGGTAACCCCTCGATGGCGCGCTCGTCGTGTTGCAATCGGTCCTGTCGTCTCATGGGTCGGGTGGTCCCGGCTTCGGATATAAACGTCCGGCCACGGCAGGGGCGCTCGCCGGGCGACCGCGACCGTAACTGGGTAGTAGTGACCCCCCGTCGACCCGTCCGATGACCGGGACACGCTGGGTCGACCGCCTCCGACCGCTGGCGCTTGTGGGGGTCGGCGGCTTCGCCGGGGCCGTCCTGCGGCACGGGCTGGCTGTCGGGCTCCCGTCGTCGGTTCCGCTCGGAACCCTCGCCGCGAACGTCCTCGGGACCTTCCTCCTCGGCGCCCTGCTCGCCGAGGCGCGGCTGGTGGACCTGCTCAGCCCGGAGACGCGGCTGGCCGTCGGCACCGGCTTCTGCTCGTCGTTCACCACCTACAGCGCCTTTGCGCTGGAGACCAGCCAGCTTGTGCCCGCGATAGCGGCCGCCAATGTCGGCCTGAACTACGCGCTCGGCTTTGTGGCGGTTCTGCTCGGACAGGCCGCTGTGAGGTGGGTCGGGTGAACCCTGCCCTGCTCGTCGGCCTCGGTGGCACCTGCGGTGCGCTCGCCCGCTACTCCCTCGGGCAGCGGGTCGACAGCCCCAGCGGCGGCACCCTGGCGGTCAATCTCCTCGGGAGCTTCCTGCTTGGCGCCCTCGTCGCCGTCCCCGTCGACGCCCCGCTCCTCCAGTTTCTCGGCACCGGCTTCTGTGGGGCGTTTACCACCTTCTCGTCGTTTGCCGTCGAGACCGTCCGGCTGGCGGAGACCGGTGAGTCCGGCCGCGCGCTCGGCAACGCGGCCGTCAATCTCGCCGGTGCGTTACTTGCCGTGGCACTCGGCGCGTTGCTGGTGAGTGTGCTCTGAGACGGACGAGTGCTTCCGGCAAGCCAGGGATTCAAGCCCGCTCCGTCCAACCTCGGGGTATGGACCCTGAGTCGCTCCGTGCCGATATCCCGGCACTCGCGGACTGCATCTACCTCAACACCGGGGCGAGTAGCCCGAGCCCCCGCCGGGTCGTCGACGCCGCCACCGGCTACCTGGAACACCAGCAGTTCGACGCCCCCCACGA
>JAQCNN010000011.1 GCA_028275005.1 Salinirussus sp. | reverse complement strand
GACCCGGGCGTCACAGGCCAGCCCGTCGTCACCGTAGAACCCGGGGTCGAACACGAACAGTGGGAGGACAACGTCCGCGGCGTTCGTCGCTGCGGTGACAGCCGGGTGGTCACGCATCCGGAGTTCCTCGCGGTGCCAGACCACCGCCCCCGACAGCCCGTCCTCGGCGACAGACGCCGGTCTGTCCTCGCCCGCTATGCACGCCCGTGGGGTGGGAACTGCGGTCGGGGTCGGCGGCTCCGGCTGACCGTCGGTCACGGTCCATCTAAGGGGTGGAACAGCAAAAGTCGTCGTGTCCGGACACCGACGTCTGTCGTGTCAGGTGTACGGCCTCCCCGGTCAGCCAGGCGGCGCCACGGGGCCCGACACGATCGTGACGGGCCCGGGCGACGGTTTTTTGCCGTGCAACACCCGGGGCCAGTATGGCAACAGTAGAGCGGCTCTGGACCGCCCCCGCCGGCGGGGAGCCGATGGAGGCCCGCGAGTCGGTGACCGCCGTCGCCGACGGCGGCCTGCGGGGGGACCGCTACTTCGCCGGGAAGGGCTACTACTCACCCTACGACGTCTGCCAGGTCACCCTCGTGGACAGCGGGGCACTCGCGGAGATAGCCGAGGGGTACGGTATCGACCTGACCGACGGCCGGCACCGCCGCAACATCGTCGTCGACGCCGACGTGGTGGACCTGTTACAGGCCCGCTTTCGGGTCGGCGGGGCGGTCCTCGAGGGGACCCGGCGGCGCCCGCCGTGTGCCCACGTCGAACAGGTCGCCGGCGAGGCAGGGGTTGCGGAGGCGTTAGGCGACGAGCGCGGCGGGGTCTGTGCGGACGTGGTCGAGGGCGGCGAGATTACCGTCGGGGACGAACTGACCGTCGAGCAGCGATACGACGAGCCCGGGGCGCTCGCCGAGGCGATCAGAGAGCGGTACGAGGAGAGGGGAGGGTCAGTCGGCCCGCCGGAGCCGGGCAGAGAGGACAGCAGCGAATAAAAAACAGAGGCCGAGCAGCCGGACACGCCGGACTGCGGGGTCACGGGGGCGAAACTCGACCGCGAGAACGGTGTCGTACCCCCAGCGGGCGGTCGCGAGCAGGCGACCGGGGGCGGCCAGGTGGACGAGACCGGCAAGCGCCGCGCCGAGTTCGGCACCCCGGCGGAGTCGTCCGGCGGTCAGATTCATACGCCCTGTTGGGGTGGCGGCGACAAACGGGTTTCCCCCCACGCAGGACAGGGGGTCACCGCCCGTCTATGGGGTGGTCGCTGTCCGCGGCGTACCCGAGTGCGGCGTCGAAGGCGTCGTCGACCGCCGCGTACTCGCCAATATGCGTCCACTCGCCGTCGGGTGTCGCCGTGTACACGTCGAAGTCGCCGCCGCGGTACTCGTGGGACTCGACGTACAGCTCCTCGGCGACGCGTCCGTCGGTGTGCAGCAGCCAGACGCCGAGTTCCTTGCCACCCTCCAGGTCGCGCCGGCGTATCCAGGACATGTGAGTGGGTCACGCGTCACAGTGGTAAATGGTGCGCTCGGTCCGGGTGTCGGTTACCAGTCGAGTTCGACGATGTAGTCGTCCTCTCGGCAGTCCTCGAGGGCGTGTTTGGCGTCCATCCCGGCGGCCTGTGGGGTGCGGGCGCGACCGACGCCGACTCTGAGTTCGACGCCGACAGCGTCCTTGACGTGGGCGACGGCGTCGTGGTAGTCGCGCTCGTCCATGTCCGAGCAGACGGCGATGATATTGTCACCGCCGACGAAAAACGCCACCGAGTCGTGGGCGTTTCGCATGTATCGCATCAGCTCGGCGTAGCCCTCCTCGATCCGAATGAAGGTGTCGAACTCGTTGAGCTGGTCGGTGTACTTCCCGGTCACGTCGTCGACATCGAAGTGAGCGATCTGGAGGTCTGTCTCGGTGCGCTCGGCCTCGGGGATGGTCTCACCGCGGAGCACCTCCTGGCGCTCGCTGTCCTGGGCGGAGCCGGCGGCCTGGAGACGGTCGGACGCGGTCCCCAGCGCCTCGGCCGGCGAGGGGCTAACGGCGACGCTCATGCTCGCGGTTACGGGGTACCGGTTGCCAAGCGACTCCTGGATGAGCTGGTGGGCCGTCGTGTCGAGCCCGTTGGTCACGGTGACCATGTTGTCGAAGCGACCGAAGAAGGCGTACCCTTCGCGGTTGCCGACGAGCTGAGAGACGTCAGCGTAGATCCGGGACTGCAACGCCTGGAGGTCGACCTCGCGGCGTGGCTCCGGGGTTGTCGTCCACGGGCCGTAGTTGTCGATCTGGATCAGAGTAACCTGCGTGTTTGTCACGCTTCTCCTTTAGGGGCGCATCGTGTATTGGTGTTTTGAAATTGAACGCGCGGGTGAGTGCCCGGTTCAGGGGTGCTGAACCCGGCCGAGCAGGTCCACCTGGTGGGTGGTGTAGACCAGCTCGGCGGCCGCGAGCTGGCGGCGCCGGCAGTCTAGCCACTCCGAGAGCGTCGGCTCGAACCCCGCCCCCGCAACCTCGCCGACCGCCTCCTCGACGGTGGCGAGGACGTGCCGTGGGACGTAGGCCTCGTCGTCGGGGTAGTCACCGTCGACCGGCCGGACCGCCCAGTCCGAGCCGGCAACGTCCACCCACGCGACCTGCTCCATCGTCTGGAGACGGCCGAGGGCGTGGGTGCCGGCGTTGCTGTCACCGCCCGGCTTGCGGTCCATGTGCCGGTGGTAGTGTCGCTCGACCGCCCGGTCGGCGGGGTGGGCGGGGGCAAACCGTGTCGCGCCGTCGAAGGTGACCGGGAAGTAGTACCAGCCACCGGGTGCAAGCCCTCCGAGCAGGTCCGCCAGCCCGTCCAGCCCGAGCACGTCGAGCAGCGCCATCCCGACCAGCAGGTCCGGCTCCCGGCGGGCTCCCGTGTCGGCCTCGTCCGCGCCGCCGAGGTAGGCTGTTGCCTCCGCGACGACCGGGTCGACCAGAACCGTCCGGTCGTCGCCGGACAGCCGGAGCCCGTCGTCGGCCTCGGCGGCCGTCAGGTCCTGTCCGGCGGCCCACTCGGTGAGACGGTCACGGATTGTGGTGACGCTGTCGGGGTCCACGTCGACGGCCGTGTAGTGTGTCCGCCCGGGCGGCAGCAGGTCCCACTCGAGGAGGCGCTCGACCATCGTGCCGACCCCGGC
>JAQCNN010000001.1 GCA_028275005.1 Salinirussus sp. | reverse complement strand
GGGTACAGCGCCCGCTGAAAGACCCCGGACTGCCCGCTACCGAGCACGGCCGAGATATCGAAGACGACGGCGACGACGACAGCCAACCCGACAGTGTTGATGCTGGTGAGCCACGCCCGCTCGTACGGGCCCGGGTCACCGCCAAGCAGTCCCCGTATCGACTCGCGCACGGTCACCTATTGCCGGGACTCGGCAAAGCCTCTTTCGAGGGTTCGACCATCCACGAGACCCCCGCGAGTTGGCTCCGGTGTCACTGACCGGCCACGGTGGTCCGTGACAGGCCTTCCGTGCTTGGCACTGTTACGCCCCAAAACCGACGGATACCACTTCGCGTACACCGCCCGACCTCTCCTCCGAGGGTGCGAGAGACCACGCCCGTCCGGCCGCCGGCAGTGTGACCACAGCGTCGTGTCCGCACGTCTCTCACCCACAGCCACATCACAACAGGACGGCGGTAGTGAGCCAGCCAACCAAGCCAACAGTGAATACGGCTGTCAGAACGATCGCCGCCTTCCCGGCCGTCGTGGCCTCCTCGACCCGACGCTGTGGTTCGAGCACAGGGCTGCCACACGCCCGACACTCGCCTGGACGGGTTCGGTGTACGTTCCCACAGTCCGTACAACGCCAGTCTTTCATCGTATTCACCTACCGTGTTCGACCGTGGAAAGCGTTACCCAAAGCCGCCGGCGTGACCTCGCTTACGGCTCCGCTGAGGGGACAACAGCGTCCCAACGGAGGCGACCCCGACCCACCGTAGACCGCCCAGGCGCCGACCGGGGAGACGCTCGTCCACGGACTGGACCCACCAGAAAAAGCGTGAGATGAAGCGGATGGCTGACGCGTCTGGATTGAACATCACCGTGGAGAGTACGGATAGCGACTAACAGCATCTAATATGTTACAGTAGAAGCACGAACGCAGCACCAATCAGGAAGATTCCGATGAGTAGTGCCACGATCCAGTCGGGAAGACCCCCACTCTCGGACATGATCAGAACAGTCCGTCCCCGCCGAGGAGTCCGCCACCACC
This sequence comes from Salinirussus sp., assembly GCA_028275005.1. GTDB lineage: Archaea > Halobacteriota > Halobacteria > Halobacteriales > Haloarculaceae > Salinirussus. The sequence continues at coordinate 14,829 of JAQCNN010000001.1, read as the reverse complement.
ACCACTCTGGTTGCCAGTCCCGAAGTTCTCGCGTCGCTTGATTATGAAGCGGAACTCTGTCATGTCCATCACGCCGCGTTGGTTCGGCCCAAATTTTCCTTCAACTTCGCGCCAGCCGTCGGTGTCCTCGACACCACAGGCACAGGCAATAACCCAGTCATAGTTATCACCGTAGTCCTCCAATTGGCCGCGGAGTTTCCGCTTCTGGGAGTTCGAGAAGTCTCGCTTCAGTTCAACTCCAACAGCGTCGTCCACGACTACGTCGCCATACGAAGTCCCACGCTCTTTGCTGACGGCGTGGCTGCCACCGCCCATGCCCATGCCCATTCCCATACCACCGCCACCTTCGTTGAGCGCTTGGTCAAGGTACTCCTGAAGCTCTGACTGGTACTTGTTTTCGTGATCGTACACTTGCGACGGATTCCACTGCTGAACGAGATCCCATACTCGGGAACCAATGTTACCCATCATGCTTGTATCCGGTAGGCAATGTAGCATAAAAATTTAGTGGCAGTACAAATACCTGAAACTACCAGGCCAGTGGGGCTGGTATTAGAGCTGTCCAGACATCACGCTCTTGAAAGAGTGACCACGCGCGACAAACTGATGACTCGACCGTTGAGCCATCAACTGTTCCGTCCCGTTACTACTCGAAGTCCTGGCACCTCACCTCGGCCTGTCTCTCGGGAGTCCGTTGGTGGTATGTCCCCAAGAGCTGCCCGCCACACGTAACCGCTTCCTATACTGGCGGTCATAACACGCCCGCCACACAATTCGTGTGGCGGAGCATCTGCCCTCAGAAGGACAGCACCTCCGCAGGGAGCACCATCCCCCTGGTCGCCAAACTACCGTACAGGCAGACACCACGCCATCACCACTACCTAAACGCAGGACTATTCGCTTCCTCACGATGTATGACCGCTGGGACGAAACTACTCTAAAGAGGTTTCTATTGTGGTAATTTCACACCCCCCACCTGTGCAGACATTTTGTCGTAGTTCTGTGCGCTCGGTTTCGACTCCTTGTCCTGAGCGAGACGTGAGGGGTCGTACGGCTTGGAAAATCTGGTCTTATTTTTTTGCTCGTGTAGATTGATTTCACGCTTCGCGCCTTACTTGTTCTATACTTTCTTCGTCAGACGGTCCGTGGCTTGGAGCCAAACGAAGCGGCCAAGCAGTCAGGGACGACCCACCCGAGCATTGGGACAATTTCGACGCCGCGCCGCGGAGGTAGGTTTTTGTGGGGTGCGCGTCAACTGAAGATAATCGCATGACGGCGAGACCCGCGTTCGGATAACGGTTCAAATGAAAACGACCCCCCGGTTGACCTTTATAAGGATACCCACGCCTTCTGGTCAATTTAATCCGAGCGCAGCGAGGATGGGCCAACACGGATTTGAACCGCGAACCTCCCGGTTATCAGCCGAGCGCTCAACCTGATTGAGCTATTGGCCCTGGCGAGCGCGTTCAAACGTATCGGAGTTGCCCTGTTAAGCGTTTCTCTTGGATGGCGGGGCGCTGTCGCTCACCGCTGGCGGTCGTCACCGGGGTCGATGTCGTAGGCGTCCTCGTCCAGGTCGTGGACATTCTCGCCGGTGTCACCGGGGCCCGGTCCTGGCCCAGGCCCAGGCGCCTGTCCCTGTCCAGAGCCCTGCTGGCCGCCCTCGCCGCCGGGAAACCCGCTGATGTAGACGTTCCCGGTGGCGAACCCGCCGGCCTTGGCGTCGACGTATGGGACGACCACCCACCGCTTGACCGCCAGCCGGATCGGGTACCGTGTCAGGGGGACCACGAGAAGGAGCCCGACAGCGTCGGTGACGAGCCCCGGAGTGAGCAGGAAGCCGCCGGCCACCAGCAACAGGGCAGCGTCAAGCAACTCGTCGGTCGGAGGCTTGCCCTGCGCGAGTTTCTGTTGTATCTTTCGGAGTGTGTTCCGACCCTCGGCGCGGGCGAGTAACAGCCCCACCAGTGCCGACAGCACCACCGCAAGCACCACCACCTCCCAGCCGATGACCCCCATCAGGACCACCAGCAGGAGGACGTCGAGGATAGGGATGAGCAACAACACCCCGATGATCCGAAGCATATCGGGGGTAGCTCCCCCGTCCGGAAACGCTTTTCGAGCTATCGCGGCAAAGACAGTAGCGCCGCTCGGCGACGGCGCGTCTCACGGGGAAAAGGGACGCCACCGCCAGGACTCGAACCTGGGACAACCACGTATCTGCGGCACGCAGATGACCTACGCACCGTAACAGCGTGGTGCTCTACCAACTGAGCTACGGCGGCTCGCAATCAACCGTAGTCGGAACCGTCAAAAAGGCGTTTCGCTTTCCCGCGGTACCGACACGCTTTCCGGCACCCCTCCCGAGGCTCAGTATATGCCCGAGGACGACTTTGCGGCGGTGACGGCGACGGTCCGTGAGCGGGTCGTCCCGACCGACGAGGAGCGCCGAACCCTCCACGCGACTGTCGCCGCCCTCACCGAGCGTGCCAGGGCGGCCGTCGCGGACCTGCCGGTCGGCGCCGAGGTCATCCAGGTCGGCTCGACCGCCCGGGATACCTGGCTGGCCGGCGACCGCGACATCGACCTGTTCGTTGCCTTCCCGCCCGACCTGGGCCGCGAGCAACTGGAGGAGTACGGCCTCCAGGTCGGCCACGCCGTCCTCTCCGACGGCCACGAGGAGTACGCCGAACACCCCTACGTCGTCGGTGCCTACGACGGCTACGACGTCGACCTGGTCCCCTGTTTCGACGTCGAGGACGCGACCGCAATCCAGTCCGCGGTCGACCGCACACCGTTCCACACCCGCTATCTCGAGGGCCGGCTAGACGGTGGCCTCGCCGACGAGGCCCGCGTCGCCAAACAGTTCTGCAAGGGGGTCGGTGTCTACGGGAGTGACCTCCGTACCCGCGGATTCTCCGGGTTCCTGCTCGAACTACTCGTCTGCGAGTACGGCGGCTTCCGCCCGCTCGTCGAGGCTGCCGCCGACTGGCATCCCCCGGTCGAACTCGACCCCGAGGGACACGCCGCCGTGTCCGTCGACGACCCGCTCGTTGTGACCGACCCGACCGACCCCGAGCGCAACGTCGCCGCGGTCTGCTCGCCGGCGAACCTCGCCCGCCTCCAGCACAACGCCCGCGAACTGCTCGCCGACCCCCGGGCCGACCTGTTCGAGCCAGACACGCCGGAGCCACTCGACGTTGCGACCGCCCGCGAGCACGTCGCTGCCCGGGGAACAACGCCGCTTGCCGTCCACTTCGAGGCCCCCGACATCGTCGAGGACCAGCTGTGGCCCCAGCTGGAGAAGTCACTCGCCGGCGTGGCCGACGAACTCGACCGCCGGGGGTTCGACGTGCTCCGGACCGTGGCCCTCGCTCAGGGCGCCGGCGCCGACGCCGCGCTCCTGCTCGAGTTGACTGTCGCCGAGTTGCCGGCCGTCGAGCGCCACGAGGGCCCGCCGGTTCACGTCCGCGACCACGCCGGGAGCTTCTTCGACGCCTACGCCGACACCGACGCTTACGGCCCCTTTGTCGACGGGGACCGCTACGTCGTCGAGCGCGAGCGGCCGGTCACGTCGGCGGCTGCGTTCTGTGCGAGCGACCGGCTGTTCGACGTCGCACTCGGCACCCACGTCGAGTCAGCGCTGCGGGCGGGGTACGAGGTGTTGACCGGTGAGGCGGTCGCCGACCTCGCCGACCCCTTTGGCGCCGCGCTGGCCCGCTACTTCGCCCCCCAGCCATGAGTCTGCTTTCGCCTCCCGGGTCAGCCCCACCGGCTACTCGCCAAAGCCCTGCTCCGCCACCCCGTCGATGACGTTCCGGGCGCTACTGCCGACCTCGGCGCCCGCCTCGACGGGTTCGTAGCCGTCGAAGACCTCGTGGACCATACTCACGCTGCTGGCGAGGGTGTCCAGGTCGTACCCCCCTTCGAGGACGAACGCGAGCGCCGCGTCGGTCTCGTCGGCGATGGCCCGGACCCGGTCGGTCAGCAGGCCGTACCCCTCCGTCGAGACACGCATCCGCGAGATGGGGTCGTGTTCGTGGGCGTCAAAGCCCGCGCTGATGACCAGCAGGTCGGGGTCGAACCCACGCAGCGCCGGCGCGGCTACGTCACCGAGTGCCGCCAAGTAGGCGTCGTGTGTCGTCCCCGGCGGGAAAGGGACGTTCAGATTCGCACCTTCCCCCTCGCCCTCGCCGGTCTCGTGGACCTTCCCGGTCCCGGGGTACAGCCCGGACTCGTGGATGGAGACGTAGAAGACGTCGCCGCGGTCGTAGAAGATATCCTGTGTTCCGTTGCCGTGGTGGACGTCCCAGTCGAGGATGGCAACCCGGTCGACACCGGCCCGCTCGTCGAGCGCCGTCTGGGCGGCGACGGCGGCGTTGTTGAAAAAACAGAACCCCATGGCGTCGTCCCCGACGGCGTGGTGTCCCGGTGGTCGCCCCAGCGAGAATGGGGTCTTTCTGCCCGAGGCGCCATCGAGGGCGGCGGTCACGGCCCACTCCGCAAGGCCGGCGCTCGCGAGCGACGCCTCGAAGGTCTCCTCGACCGCGACGGTGTCGGCGTCCCAGTTGCCGCCGCCGTCGGCACAGAACTCCCGCAGGTCGTCGACGTAGTCGCCGTCGTGCACCGCGAGCACGTTCTCGACGGCCGCCAGCCCACCCTCGGCGTAGGTAACGCCGTGGTGGTCGGCGAGCGCGCGCCGGACCGCCCGGATCCGGTCGGGGCTCTCCGGGTGACGCCGCCCGGTCTCGTGGTCGAGACAGACCTCCCGGTGGCCGTATCTCATTCGAAGTACTGTCCGAGTTCGAAGTACGTCGCCACGTCCTCCGCCTTCACCGTGCGGCGGTCGGCGTGACGGGCGAGCGTCGCTGCGGCGGCGGCGACGTCGTCCGCGAACGACTCAAGCAGCGTCGCCAGCGCGACCCGGGCGTCCATCGCGACCCGGTAGCGGTCGTCGACCTCCAGCCGGGCGATCCGGTCGACCGGCGCGATCGGCAGTTCCAGGCTGTCCTTATCGGGGACACGCCCGAGATCAAAGTCCGCGGCCATCAGCGTCTTCCGGCCGTCCGCGCTCGCGTCCTCGGCCGCGTCCGCGGCCAGACGTGCCCCCCGTGTCTGAATGCGCCGGGCGAGTTCGGCCGTTGCCCCCCTGCTCACGCGCAGGTCCCCCGCGTTCCGCCGGATGACCGCGTCCACCGGCGCGAACGGTAGCTCGACGCTCATAGGGCACAAGGGGAGTGTTGCGGTCTTAAGAGTTTCCTACACACGCTACCGGACCTCGTCGGCCTCCAGGGTCTCCCCCGCGAGCCGGCCGCTGACTGTCACCTCCTCCCCGAGCTGGAGTCGGGCGTCGGTCCGGACGGTCATCGTCTCCCGCCCGTCGTCCAGTACGACCGGGTCGCCGGTCTGGACAACTGTCCCCGTGAACTCGACACGCTCGGCGGCCGCCTGTCCGCCGTCGTCCCCGGCCCCGCCGGCCGTCGACCCGTCACCCGTCGCCGGCCCCTCGCCGTCGGTGAAGGCGCCCAGCCCAGGCGTGTCGTCGTCCCCGGCCTGACCGCCCGACCGGTCGCCGGGCTCTTCCCGTCCGGCGGGCGTGTCGCTCGTAGCGTTGCCGACCTCCCTGTCGGGACCGCCGACGTCTGTCCCCGTGCTCGCGTCGTCGAGGACGACCACCGTCGACCGCCAGTTCGCGGAGGCCTCTAGGTCGTCCTGGAAGCCGTCCTCGACCTCCACGTCGGCCGCGAGCACCTCGTCGCCGGGCGCGAGGTCGACGTCCGCCTTGTCACCCCACAGTGCTATGCGCATGTCGCCGGTGTCGTCCTGAATCCGGACGTTCCGGACCTGCCCCTCCGACCCGTCGTCACGGTCGAACGTCCGCACGGGGTCCGTCGACCGGACCACGCCCGCGAGGTCGACGGTCTCGCCGACCTCCACCTCCGCGATCGGGTCGGCGTCGGGCTCGTAGGCCACCTCACCCTCGACCGACTCGACGGCGCCACGGTCACCGACGTGGAGTTCCAGGTCCCCCTCCCGCTCGCGGACGTAGCCGTCGACAACCTCGACGGCCGCCCCGGACTCGAGCTCCCTGGCACGACCGGCCCGCTCGTCCCACAGCGTGACCCGGACCCGCCCGGTCTCGTCACCCAGTGTCAGGTTCGCAACCCGGCCCTCGGAGCCGTCGTCACGGTCGAACGTCCTGACCGAGTCCGTCCCGAGCACCAGCCCTCGGAGTGTGACGTCTGACTGTCCCATCGTCAGTGACTCCACCGTCGTCTCCCCGTCGAGGTCGAGGTCGATGGTCGCGTCCGCGTCGGGCTCGGCCTTGTCGACGCTCACCTCGAGCCCGTTGTACCCCTCCTTCGGGCGGCCTTTCACCCGGAGGACGTCACCGGCCACGAGCTCTCCGTCGACGACCGACTGTGCCTGCTCGTCCCAGAAGGCCAGCCGGAGCGACCCTGTCCCGTCTGCGGCCTCGACGTTCACGACACGACCCTCCCCGTCGTCGCGCTCGAAGGTGCGCAGGTCACCAACCGAGACCACCTTTGCGATGAACTTCACCTCGTCCATCGTCGGCTCGATGTCCGCGACCTGACCGACCTCGCTGTCGGCGAGTTCGTGGGCGATGAGCATCGCGGCGGTCTCCTCGTCCGCGAGGCCCCCCATCTGCTCGACCTTCGACTCGACGGCCTCGCGAAACCGCTCCTCGGCGACGTCCGCGTCGAGGTCCTCGTAGACGTCCTCGATTGCACCCATCAGTGTGCGACAGACACGGCTGTGTGCTGTTTAAGCGTTGCCGTTAGCCGGAGCGGGCACCGCTCGGACACCCTCCCGCCCGCGACACACGACCGACGACCTGTCATACCTCGGATTGCCCCGCTATCACACAAAAATGCCGGCATCGACGCCTGCCCCGGGAAACGCGGAGATTTAGTGTCCGCCGGCCGGACCGTCTGGGCGTGTCCACCGCCACGGCCCGGCTGACGGCCCGCTTCGGTCAGCGTCGGGTGGCGCTTGCGGCCGTCGGGGTGGCGGTTGCCGCTGCCAGCACCAGCGCCATCCTCATCCGGCTCAGCGCGGCCCCGGAACCGGTGATGGCCTTCTACCGCGTGCTCTTTACGACGCTGCTCCTGCTCCCGCTGGCCGGGGGGGCAGGTGGCTCGTTCTCGCGGCGTGACCTGCTCGTTGCGGGCGTCGCCGGGCTGGCACTCTCGGCCCACTTTGCCACCTGGTTCGCGAGTGTCGACCGCACGACGGTCGCCGCCTCGGTGACACTGGTCCAGACGCAGCCGCTGTTTGTCGCCGCCGGGGCCGTCCTCCTTCTGGGGGCCACGCTCGGGCGCCGGAGTCTCCTCGGTATCGCGCTGGCCATCGCTGGCGTGGTCGTCCTCTCGGCGGACGGGCTCTCCGGGTCGGCCGCGCCAGCCCCACTGCTCGGGAACGCGCTCGCAGTCGCGGGCGCTGTCGGGGCCGCCGCCTACGTCCTCTCGGGGCGGAGTGTCCGCCAGCGCGTGCCGCTTCTCCCGTACGTGCTCGTCGTCTACTCCGTCGCCGCGGCCGGCTTGCTCGCGGTTGCGCTTGCCACCGACGCCGCGTTACTCGGCTATCCGCCCCGCGAGTGGCTCCTCTTTCTCGGGATGGCGGTCGGCCCCGGACTCCTTGGCCACACGCTGATCAACTGGGCGCTCGAACACGTCGAATCGACGGTCGTCAGCGTCTCGCTGGTCGGCGAACCCGTCGGGAGTGCCGCACTCGCCGCACTCCTCTTTGCCGAGGTTCCGGGGCTGCTGACACTTCTCGGCGGTGTGGTCATCGTCGCCGGTATCGCCCTCGTGGCGGTCTCACGGGCGGACGGGTAACCGCCGGTCAGGAGCCGTCACCCGCCGACGCGGAGCCGTGTGCCGCCGCGCCGACGCCCTGTCCGTCGTGTGCGACCGAGGCTTCTCGCGGGAGCCCACCCGAAAAGTCCACTGTGACCTCGTAGCTGATGCGGACGAGTTCCTGGGTACAGGCCCGTTCCTCCGCTTCCTCGCGGTCCACGGTGACGATGTCGACCGCGACCGCGTCCGCCTCCGGGTCGTGTGATACCTCCCCGAGCGCGGCGGTCTCGCAGCCGTCGTTGCCCTGGATGACACCCCTGCCCCGGACCTCGTTTGCGTCGGGCCGGAACACGATGTCGGCGCTCGCCTCCGTGGCACCCGCGGAGATGTCGGTGACGGTCAGTGCGGCCCCCTCCAAGACCGGCGACGAGTCGTCGGTGTCGCCGTCCGAGCCGGCGCTGTCGCCGGTCCTGTCCCCCTCGCCCGGTGGTGTCGCCGAGGTGCTCCCGTAGGCGGCCGAGGCGAGACCCTGCCCGTCGTGTGCGACGGACGCCTCGCGGGGCAGGTCGGTCTCAAAGGCGACGGTCGCCTCGTAGGCGATACCGCCGACACAGTCGACGCAGCTGTCGGAGCCGTCCGGCTCGGTCCCGATGTCGACGGACAGCCGGCCCTCGCCGGCGTCGTAGCTCGCCTCCCGGAGGGTCGCCACGTGACAGGGGGTCGGTGCGCCGACGACCCCCGTGACGACGACACGCCCCGCCTCGTCGTCGAACCCGATGTCCGTCCGCTGGTCGCCCGAGAGACACCCCGTCCCGACCGTCCGGACCGAGCTATCGGCGATGGCCGCCGACCCGCCTTCGGTGGTGTCACTGTTCTCGCCGTCCCCCGAGCCGTCGTCCGTGCTCCGCCCCCCCGGGTCGCCTGCGCCACCTGTGCAGCCGGCAACGACAAGTGCGCCGACACCTGCGGTCGTGCAGAGGACCTCCCGGCGGCTCAGTCTCGTCATGGCTGAACGGAGTTCCCCCTACATAATGCCCGTTGCGACGGCTCAAACAGTCGTTTGACTCACTGCTGGATGGCCCAACTCCCGTCGTCCTCGACCTCCACGACGGCGTCGAACAGCCCCTTCAGCGTCGCCACCGTCTGTGCGTCGTGGGCGTCGGGGTCGAGGTGGAAGTGCCCCACCCCGCCGACGGTCTTGATCCGGCCGGTCACGACGTGGAGAAAGCGAAACGCCCGCTGGAGGTCCGCGTACTGGAGCAGCGACGTAATCGAGTTGAAACAGACGGCGACGTGTTCACCCTCCTCGGCGGCGGAGGCGATCCCGGAGAGGAACTCACTCAGTTCGATCCCGACGCCGGTCAGGTCCGAGGGGTTCTCGACGGACTTGACGGCCCACGAGGAGCCCTCGGCACCGTCCTCGCCCTGGCCGACACTGACGACCCCGCCACGGACCGGGGCTGTCCCCACGTGGTCGTCCCAGTCGTCGACGATCTCACCCGGTGTCTGCGTGTAGCTGGTCACGAGCACGTTCGTCTCGGCCGGCGGCGTCTGCGAGAGGAGGTCGAAACAGAGTTCGCTGCCGTGACCCCCGAGAGACGGGGCTAAGAGGAGGACGTTGGACACCTCTGATAGGTCCGACAGGTCCGGCATCGCCCCGTCGGCTGCCCCAGCCCGCTCCGACATACCCGAAGATTGGTTCGAACGATTATAAGAATACTGATTGAACCTCCCGGGGATCGTAACGTCTTTGAGCATTACCGCGAAAGTGTGTTTGAGTCCTGATAGGGTAGTGGACTATCCTCTTGGCTTGCGGAGCCAGGGACCGGAGTTCAAATCTCCGTCAGGACGTACCGTTCTTCCACCGACAGCCCGCCACGAGCGACGCAAGCGGTAGCGGCGACGGAACCCCGTTGTGACGGGTTCCACCGTTCCGTGACCCGGGTTCCGTCGCTACTCGTCTTTGGTGTGCTCCTCGAAGGCCTTCGCGCCGGCGAGACCGGCGAGGGCTGCCAGCCCGCTGCCGACGCCGAAGCCGGTGCTGCCAGCGCCGGTCGTCTCCTCCGCGGCCGTGGTCTCGGCGGGCTCGCCGACCGCCTCGGTCTCCACGTCAGTCTGTGTCTGTGTCTGTGTCTCCGTCCCGGTTCCTGTCTCGTCGCCGTCGCCGCCTCCCTCGTCCTGCACGGCGGTGGCCTTCGTCACGACCGGGTTGACGGGCGCGCCCGTCCCCCCCTCGACGTGGAGCGGGGCAGCGGTGAACAGGAAGCTGTAGACCCCGTCCTCGGCACACGCCGCGGCGAGGTCGCTCAGGTCGAGCACCTCGTTTATCGTCACACCGAGGTTACGCAGGCAGGCCCCGTGGACCGGGAGGAGGTAGGTCCCCGCCAGGTCCTCCCGGCCGTCGTTGAGGTCCTCGGCGGTCACCTGGTGTTGGACCTTCTCGACGGGGAGGTTGTCCCCGGCCATATATGGGATCTCCATCTCGTCGATGAACTCGATGAGCGCGTCGGAGTACTTCAGACCCGGTTCGGCGAGGGCGTGCCACGGCGCCTCGGGGTCGCGGGCACGCTCTATCGAGCCGGTTCGGATGACCAGAATGTCCCCCTCCTGGATCTCGACGCCTTGGGCGTCGGCCGTGTCCAGTAGGTCCTGGAGGGTGACCGACTCGTTGAGGTCGAGCCAGCCGTTCTCCCCGTCACCCAACTCGCGACCGACGTCGAGCAACACGCCACGGCCCTGGATCCCCGCGTCGGCGGCGTTCGAGATGTCGGCCCGGGAGAGGGTGTTCACCTCGTCGATCGCGGTCGCCTCCTCCTCGCCGGACTCGCCGGGACTGAGCCCCGGCACCGGGAGGTCGTAGGACCGCGTCGAGGCCGACGTCTCCGCCGAGAAGCCATTGTAAAGCTGTTCGTCGGCCCGGTCGACGGTCCCGTCACCGTTGGTGTCCTGGTCGGCGAACCAGCCGTGGCCAAGCGCGTCGACGTGTGAGGTCCCCTGGAGATACAGGGGCGCGTCGAAGCGGTCGTCCGCAAAGCGCATCCCCGCGTTGTCGTCGGCGTTGCGCCAGTCGGCCGTGTTGTCCTTCCGGGCGGGGAACCGCCCCGGAAAAGCCGGGTCGCCGGTGTCCGTCGTCGGGAACTCCCCCTGCCCGACCAGCGCGTCGATGGCCTCCCCTGTCATCGGTGTCTGGAGTGTGAACCGCTCGATGTTCTCCGGGCCGCCCTGGAGGACAGCCTCCATCCCACGGAACATCTCCTCGCTACCCAGTTCGTTGAGCATCCCGAGTTCGTCGTCCTCGCCCCACCGACCCCAGTTGTCCGGCATGTCCGCGAGCAACCGACCGGCCGGCGAGAGTTCGGTCTCCTGTGCCCCCGCCCTCCCGGGGCCCAGCCCAACCGCAGCCGCCGCTGCCGTTACACCCATCCCCTGGAGGAACCGTCGTCGCTGTACTGAACTGTCCGTTTCGTCGGTCTCCGTCCGCGTCGTTTCCTCGGTCATAGTTGTTCCAATCCACGAGGGACGACCTCATGGGACACAGACACGTCCGAGCCTGCTCTTATAAACGTACGTGTCTCGTTCAGGGTCGTTGCTGATCGTTCCGGGCTGTCGTTGCCCGGCCCCGCTGCCGTGTTGTCACTCACAGCCATGGAGAGTCTTGCCGTAACTCTCAGTTATAAGAGTCTAGAGATATATAACTGTAAAGTATGACCGACGAGCAGGAGCCGGACCCACGGGGCTTCGGGACCCGGTGTGTTCACGCGGGTGCAGACCCGGACCCGGCGACGGGTGCGCGGGCGCCGCCGCTCCACCAGACCACCTCCTACGTCTTCGAGGACGCCGACCGTGCGGCGGACCTCTACGCGCTGGAGGCGGAGGGTGACGTCTACTCCCGCTTTGACAACCCGACCGTGGCGACGCTCGAACGCCGACTGGCCGACCTCGAAGGCGGGACGGCCGCCGTGGCCACGGGCTCGGGGATGGCCGCGCTGGACGCCGCCACCTCGGTCCTGGCCGCAAACGGCGACAACGTCGTCTCGGCGGCCTCGCTGTACGGCGGCACCCACTCCTACCTCACCAACATGGCGAACCGCCGGGGGGTCGAGACCCGGTTTGTCGACACACTCGACCCCGACGCGTACGCCGCTGCCATCGACGACAACACCGCCTACGTCCACTGCGAGACGCTGGCGAACCCCTCCCTGGTCACCCCCGATATCGAGGCTATCGGCACAGTGGCCAACGACCACGGTGTGCCGCTGTTCGTGGACAACACATTCGCGACACCCGCCCTCTGCCGGCCCCTGGAGCGGGGGGCGGACCTCGTCTGGGAGTCGACGACAAAGTGGCTTCACGGCTCCGGGACGACCGTCGGGGGCGTACTCGTCGACGGGGGCTCCTTCCCCTGGGGTGACCACCCGGCACGGTTCCCGGAGGTCGGCGGCGAGAACCCCGCCTTCGGGCTGAACTTCGCCGACCGCTTTGGCGACCGCGCGTTCGCGGTCGCGGCCCGGCAGCGCGCGGTGCGCAGCCTCGGTGACGGGCAGAAACCCTTCGACGCCTGGGAGACGCTCCAGGGTGTCGAGACCCTCGACCTGCGGATGGAGCGACACTGTGAGAACGCGATGGCTGTCGCCGAACACCTCCGTGACCACCCCGACGTCGCGTGGGTCACCTACCCCGGACTCGCCGGTCACGAGACCCACGACACCGCAAGCGAATACCTGGCCGACGGCTACGGCGGGGTCGTCACCTTCGGGCTGGTCGGCGGGTACGAGGCCGGCAAGACCCTCTGTGAGGAGACCGACATCGCGCAGTTTCTGGCAAACGTCGGGGACGCGAGGACGCTGGTGATCCACCCTGCCTCGACCACCCACGCACAGCTCTCGGAGGCGGACCAGCGGGCCTCGGGGGTGACACCGGAGCTGGTCCGCCTCTCGGCCGGCATCGAGGACGCCGCCGATATCGTCGCCGACCTCGACCGGGCAATCGAGGCAGCCGGCCGATGAACGTCGACCGTGGGGCCGTCTCGCTGGGGACGGTCGAGTTCGAGTGTGGCCGCTCGGTGCCCGATTTAGAGGTGGCCTACGAGGCATACGGGGAGTTCACCGGCGAGAATGCGGTGCTGGTCTGTCACGCCCTGACCGGCAGCCAGCACGTCGCCGGCCACGACCGCGAGACCGACACGGCGGGCCAGGCCCGTGCCTGGTGGGGCGATATCGTCGGCCCCGGCAAGGCGGTCGACACCACCGAGTACTACGTGGTCTGTGCGAACGTCCCCGGGTCCTGTTACGGTACGAGCGGCCCACCCGCCGAGGACCCCGAGACCGGCGAGCCCTACGGGACGGACTTCCCCCCGGTGACCGTTGCCGACTGGACCAGCGCCCAGCGACTCCTGCTCGACGAACTCGGGGTGCCCCACCTCCACGCGGTCGTCGGGGGGAGTGTCGGCGGGATGAACGTCCTCCAGTGGGGGAAACAACACCCCGACCACGTCGGGAAGCTCGCCCCGATCGCCGCCGCAGCCCGGCTGGACCCGCAGTGTCTCGCGCTCGACGCCATTGCCCGCCGCGCCATCACGACCGACCCGAACTGGCAGGGTGGAGACTACTACGGCGTCTCCGCGAGCGACGCGAGCGGAGGCTCGTCGGACTCGTCGGACGGCGATGAGCCACCCCGTGACGGGCTCGCACTCGCCCGCCAGGTCGGCCACGTCATGTACCTCTCGAAGGACTCCATGGCACAGAAGTTCGGCCGCCGTGCCGCCGGGCGAGACGCCGTCCGCTCGTTCCCGACCGACCCCGCGGGCGGGTTCTTCCCCTACCGGGACGTCGAGTCCTACCTCGACTACAACGCCGACCGCTTTGCCGACCGCTTCGACGCCAACAGCTACCTCTATCTCACGCGGGCGATGGACAACTACGACCTCGCGGAGGGCTTTGACTCCGACGCCGAGGCCCTCGGGGCCTTCGACGGCGAGGTGCTCGTGATGTCCTTCAGCGCCGACTGGCACTTTACCGTCGAGCAGGCAACGGCCCTGGCCGACGCCGCCCGCGAGGCCGGCGCCGACGTCGCCCACCACGTCGTCGACTCCGACCACGGCCACGACGCCTTTCTCGTCGAGCCCGGAAGCGTCGGTCCGCCGCTCTCTGACTTCCTCGCCGATGGCGTCGCCGGCACCTCGGTCACGGACGCCAACGACACGCCCGCGACAGGCGGCCCCGTTCCGGCCCGCAGCCCCGACACGGAGTAACAGGCCGTGGCACCGACCCCCAGCGCGCCGAAGGCGGACACCTATTACTGGCAGGGGGACTGACCTACTGCTGTGCACGTCGTCGTCTTTGGCGCGGGGAGTCTGGGCAGCCTCCTCGGTGGCCTGCTCGCCCGCGCACACGAGGTCACACTCGTCGGCCGGGAGGAACACGTCCGGGCGGTCCGCGCCGACGGGCTCCGGCTGACCGGCGCCGTCGACCTGACGGCCCACCCGGAGGCCCGAACCGACCCGCCCGCGAGCGCCGACCTGGTGCTGGTCGCCGTCAAGGCCTTCGACACCGCCGACGCTGCCCGGGCGCTCGCGGCGATGGACGACGCCGGTGTGGTCCTCTCACTACAGAACGGGATGGGCAACGAGGAGACACTGGCGGCCACGCTACCCTGGCCGGTGCTCGCCGGCACCACCGACTTTGGCGCCGAGCGGACCGGCCCGGGTGTCGTCAGGTGCAACGGCGTCGGAGCGGTTACCCTCGGCCCCCCCGAGGGCGGGGAGTCGCCGGCTGCCCGGCGGGCCGGCGAGGGGTTTCAGGAGGCCGGTCTCGACACGACGGTTACCGACGACATGCCCCGCCGGCTCTGGACGAAGCTGGCTGTCAACGCGGGGGTCAACCCGGTCACGGCGCTCGCCCGGGTCGACAACGGGGCCGTCCTGGCGGAGCCACTCGCCGGGACGGCCCGGGCGGCCGCCCGCGAGACCGCCAGCGTGGCGACGGCCGCGGGCGTCGACCTCGACCCTGAG
>JAQCNN010000258.1 GCA_028275005.1 Salinirussus sp. | reverse complement strand
ATTTGAACCCCGGGCCTTCCCCGTGCCAGGGGGATGATCTACCGCTGATCTACGAGCCCGCACACAAGGGTATCTAACCTGGCAGTTTAAGCCTATCGAACTGCTGTCCTGCGAGAGGTGTGTGGGCGCAACGGCGAGACGCCAGGGCGGTCTCGGTGCGCTGTGGCGAACTCCGGCGGCGCACGCGAGGGAGACATACGGTGAGCTAACCCACAGGGCTATGTGGGCCGAAGCACAAGACTCAGTGAGGCGAGATGGCTGGGACAGACGAACCCGTGGTGCTGATCGTCGAGGACGAACCCGACGTAGTCGAGACCTACGAGCTCTGGCTGGACCCGGGCTACGAGGTCCGTACGGCCGAGAGCGGCGATGAGGGACTGCGCCGGCTCGACGAGTCGGTCGACGTGGTGTTACTCGACCGAAAGATGCCCGGACTATCGGGTGATGAGCTCCTCGAGCGGATCCGCGAGCGGGGGCTTGACTGTCTCGTCGCGATGGTAACGGCCGTCGAGCCCGACTTCGATATCCTCAAGATGGGCTTTGACACATATCTCACCAAGCCGGTCCGTCAGGAGCAACTCACCGAGGCCGTTGAGGCCCTGCTGACCCGCTCGAAACACGACAGCCTGCTTCAGGAGTACTACGCCATGGTCGGGAAGCGGGCAACACTCGAAGCATCAAAACCCGAGAGGAGCTTGACGGAGAGCGAGGAGTACGACCAACTCTCCACGGAGATAGCGGAACTGCGTGACCGACTCTCGGAAACTATCGGTGACATGGCCGACGATGAGGAGTTCATCGCGACCATCCGGAGGGTCGATGACGAGCAAGATGAGTGAGCACGAGGCCTACGACCTCTCGGGTCCGCTCGATGTCGACCGACTGCGGACCGTGCCGCCGGGAGCATCGCTGCTGGTCTCCGGGCCGGCGATGACGGGGAAGACCAACCTCCTCCAGAGGATCCTCGCGGACGGGCTGGTCGGCGACGAGGCTGCCATTGCTGTCACGACCAGCGGCCCAGCCGAGGGGTTTGTCGACGACATGCACTCCCGGGCGGAGTTCGAGGGACGCGCGCTCAGCGTGGTCGACAGCCGTGCCGAAGGGAGTCGCGAGAGCCAGGAACTCGAGAATGGCAGCCACGTCCACCGGGTGTCCGACCCGGCGGACCTGACGAGCATCGGCGTCTGCATCACGGAGGCGCTCGACCGCATCAGCGTCGGGGGGTACAACCGCGCCCGATTCGGGCTGACCTCGCTGTCGACGATGCTGACCTACACCGACGAGAAGACTGTGTTCAAGTTCTGTCATGTCCTCTCCTCGCGGCTCGAGGGCGCAGGCTCTGTCGGGCTGTTCACCATCGACGAGAGTGCCCACGACCAGCAGACCTTACAGGTGCTCAAACAGAACTTCGAGGGACAGGTGCAGTTGCGCGAACACGAGGGCGCCCGTCAGGTGCGTGTCCGCGGGTTCGGGGGCGACCCCTCCTCCTGGCAGACGCTCTAACCGAGGGCCAGCCGCTATTGTTATTTGACTGTGGCCGTCGGTGAGGGTATGGAGGTCACACTGCTGGAAGCCACCTCGGAGCCCGAACGGCTGGTCTGCCAGGCCGCCCGCAACGACTACATGTCGGAGTTCGTCGCCGACACGCCCTTCGAGGAGGTGATGGCAGACGTCGACGGCGACACGCCCCGAGAGCGCACGGAGACACTCATCGCGCAGCTGATGGACCACGGCCACTTTGGCCCCTTCGAACACCCACAGGCCACCTTTGCGGTCGAGGGGGTCAGCCGGTCGTGTATGGCACAGCTCACCCGCCACCGTCACGTCTCATTCGACGTCCAGTCGATGCGCTACGTCGCCTTCGACGACGTCGACCCCGCTGACGTCCGCGAGGGGGCAATGGTCGTTGTCCCACCCTCGGCGACCGACCCGGACTGGGTGGGCCGCAACCAGCGCACCGCCGACGTCGACGAGGCGGACGCCCAGCGCCGCGAGGAGCTGTTCCGGGAGACCGTCGCCGATGCCGTCGAGAGCTATCAGGAACTGCTCGACCTGGGGATGCCCCCCGAGGACGCCCGCTTTGTCCTCCCCATCGGCACGAAGGTCAACATCGTCATGTCGATGAACGTCCGGATGCTGATGCACGTGGCCGATATGCGGGCGGCGGCGGACGCCCAGTGGGAGATCCGTGAGATGACAGAGAAACTGCTCGACCTCGCGGCGGAGTGGTGCCCGGTCACCTTCGACTACTACGAGCGCGAGATGAAAGGCCGGAAGAACCGGCTGGCACCCTGAGGGGACCCGGGCTATTTGACTCCGGGGGGCCACAGTCCCGGTATGACCGCGACGTTTGAACTGTACGAGGACAGCGCAGGTGACTACCGCTGGCGGCTCCGGCACGAGAACGGCAACATCATCGCCGACAGTGGCGAGGGTTACGCCTCCAAACAGAAGGCCCGACAGGGTATCGAGAGCGTGAAAACAAACGCCCAGGAGGCGACCGTCGAGGAGGGGTGACCTGAGCGAGGCGGCCGGGCACGCACGCCCGGAGACCGGGGCCGGCGATGGATTATTCCGGCCGGGGCCGAACCCGTGGGTATGGGTGTTGACGACGCAGGCTCCGGCCCGGCCACTGACCCCCGGGCCGACTACAATTACCAGGGCGGGGCGGAGACGCGCCCCGACCTCGTCGCGGCGCTCGAGGAGCGCGTCGACGGCGAGGTACGCTTCGACGAGTACTCGCGCCAGCTGTACGCGACTGACGCCAGCGCCTACGAGGTGACACCGGTCGGGGTTGTCTTCCCGCGTTCGACCGCGGACGTGGCGGCCGTGGTCTCGCTGTGTGCCGACCGTGACGTCCCGGTGCTGCCGCGCGGGGGTGGGACCAGCCTCGCCGGCCAGACGGTCAACGAGGCGGTCGTCCTGGACTTCTCCCGGCACATGGACCGGGTCCACGAGGTCGACCCGGGGGCCCGCACCGCACGCGCAGGCCCTGGCGTCTATCTCGGCGACCTCAACGCCACGCTCGCCGAACACGACCTCAAGTTCGCCCCGGACCCGGCGTGGGGGGACAAGAGCGCACTGGGTGGTGCCATCGGCAACAACTCGACGGGCTCACACTCCCTGCAGTACGGCAAGACGGACGCATACATCGAGTCCTGTGAGGTTGTCCTCGCCGACGGGACGGTGACGACCTTCGGCGAGCGGTCGGTTGCGGAGCTCCGCGAGCGGGCGGACCCGGAGGGTAGCACCGAACAGCGGGTCTACGCCGCGGTCGCCCGGATCCTCGACGAGCGCGAGACTGTCGACGAGGCGTACCCGGACCTCAAGCGCAACGTCTCGGGGTACAACCTCGACAGACTGGTCGAGGAGGCGGCGACAGGAACGGTCAATCTGGCCCGACTGCTGGCCGGCAGCGAGGGAACCTTTGCTATCGTCACCGAGGCGACCGTCTCGCTGGAGCCGGTCCCCGAGACGAAGGCCGTGGCACTGTTACAGTACGAGACGCTGTTGGATGCGGCCGCGGATGTCGCGCCGATTGTCGCCCACGACCCGGCGGCCGTCGAGGTGCTCGACGATGTCCTGCTCGACCTGGCGCGGGAGACCGAGGAGTTCGGGGGACTCGTCGAGGAGATGGTCGCGGCGGGGACGGATGCCGTCCTGCTCGTCGAGTTCTACGCCGACAGCGACGACGAGGGCCGCCAGAAGGTCGCGGACATGCTCGCAGACCGTATGCCGGGGGCGGAGACGACGGCACGGCCGGCCGGGGTGACCACGGAGACAACCGACGCGCCGGTCCACGCGACGGCGGCCGCGGAGGCCCACGACCAGGCCGACCGGGACCGCTTCTGGAAGCTGAGAAAGAGCGGCCTCCCGATCCTGTTGGGGCGCACGACGGACGAGAAACACATCAGCTTCATCGAGGATGCCGCGGTCCCTCCGGAGCAGCTGCCGGAGTTTGTCGCCGGCTTCCAGGACCTGCTCGCGGAGGAGGGCTCGACCGCAAGCTTCTATGGCCACGCCGGCCCGGGCTGTCTCCACATCCGCCCGCTGGTCGACACAAAGACCGTCGATGGCGTGGAGACGATGCAGGGTATCGCCGAGAAGGCGACGGACCTGGTCGTCGAACAGGGCGGCAGTGTCTCCGGCGAACACGGCGACGGGCGCGCGCGCAGCCGGTGGAACCACAAGCTGTACGGCCAGCGGGTCTGGGACCTCTCGCTGGCGCTGAAGGAGGCCTTCGACCCCGACTGGCTGCTGAACCCCGGCCAGGTGGTCGGCTACCGCGAGCCCGAGGCGGGGGTTCCCGACCGCGCAGTCACCGTCGAGATGACCGAGCACCTCCGTTTCGACCCCGACTACGACCTCGACCTCGGCTTCGAGCCCCAACTCGAGTGGGACAACGACAACGGGATGGAGGGGATGGTCGAACTCTGTCACGGCTGTGGCGGGTGTCGCGGGCCCCAGGAGACCACCGGGGGCGTGATGTGTCCGACCTACCGTGCGGCCGAGGAGGAGATGACGAGCACCCGTGGGCGGGCGAATATGCTCCGGCAGGCGATGAGCGGTGACCTGCCCGAGGACCCCGCGGGCGAGGAGTTCGTCTCGGAGGTGATGGACCTCTGCATCGGCTGTAAGGGTTGTGCAAAGGACTGCCCCAGCGAGGTCGACATGGCCAAGCTGAAGGCCGAGGTAGAGTACCAGGCCCACCAAGAGGGTGCAACGACGCTCCGTGACCGGCTGTTCGCGAATATCGACACGGTGAGCAGGCTGGCGAGCGCGTTCGCACCCCTCTCGAACTGGGCACAGCGCCTCCCGGGGAGTGGGCTAGTCACTGAGAAGGTCCTGGGGATCGCCCGCGAGCGCGACCTACCGGCCTTCCACCGGGAGAGCTTTGCCGACTGGATGGACGACCGCGAGCCCGCCGTCGACCCCGAGAGCGCGGCCCGGAAGGCGGTGGTCTTTCCAGACACCTACACCAACTACAGCCACCCCGAGGCCGGGAAGGCTGCGGTCCGGGTGCTGGAGGCGGCGGGCGTCCACGTCCGTCTCGCCGAGGGTGTCGCGCCGAGTGGTCGAGCAGCCCACTCGAAGGGCTTTCTCGACACCGCCCGCGAGCGGGCCCGGACGAACGTCCACACGCTGGCGCCGTATCTCGCCGAGGGGTTCGACGTCGTGGTCGTCGAGCCGTCCGACGCGGTCATGTTCCAGTCCGACTATCTGGACCTGCTCACCGGCGACACGGTCGAGCGGGTCGCGCGCAACACCTACGGGGTCTGTGAGTATCTGGACCGGCACCGACTCGACGACCACATCGAGTTCGAGGCGCCCGACGAGACGCTCACCTACCACGGCCACTGTCACCAGACGGCGGTCAAGCGCGACCACCACGCGGTGGGCGTGCTCCGACGGGCCGGTTACGCGGTCGACGCGCTGGACTCGGGCTGCTGTGGAATGGCCGGCTCCTTCGGGTACGAGGCCGAACACTACTCGATGAGTCAGGCCATCGGCTCCATTCTCGAGGACCAGGTGGCGGAGAGCCCGGGCGAGCAGGTCGTCGCGCCCGGGGCCTCGTGTCGGGCACAGCTCGGCGATGGGCTCGTGGCCGGCGAGAGCGCGGGGGACGAACCGCCCCACCCCGTCGAGGCACTCGCCGGGGCGGTGGCCGACCGGTAGACACAGCGTTTTTGATGCCCGCCGGCGGAGTTGTGTGCAGATGACCCGACGGCTGGTGGGAGCCGGTCTCGTCGTTGCTCTGCTACTTGGAGTGGTGACCGCGGCCCCCGTGCTCGCTGTGGCGTCACCCTCGTCACCCGATACCCGGCCGGACACCGCCGCGGACATCGACGGTGCGCCACAGACGACGCCGGCAGGGTTCGACAGCACGGTCTTCGAGGTCACGACCTACGAGAACGGGTCGGCGCGGTGGACGTTGCGGTATCTGCGCCTGCTCGAAAACGACTCGCAGGTGGCGACCTTCGAGGACTACGCCGTCGAGTTCGAGCGCACCGAACAACAGTTCGTCCGGGACTTTCGAACACGGGCGGAGCGACTGACCGACTTCGGGACGGAGGCGACCGGGCGGAACATGACCGCCACCGACTTCCGGCGGGCGGCGTTCGTGCGCACACAGATCGGCGGCGCACAGGCGGTCGGGGTCGTCGAACTCTCCTTTCGGTGGGACGGGTTCGCGGCGGTCCGTGAGGGGCGTGTGGTCGTTGCTGACGTCTTCGATGGCGGGATGTATCTCGGGGCTGACCAGCGGCTCGTCCTCGGACACGGCCCGAATCTCACCTTCGGGGCCGTCGACCCGGCGGCAGACTCACTCGCCGGCGGGACCCTGACAGACAGCGAGACGGTCACCTGGGTCGGCGAACAGCAGTTCTCCGACGCCCGTCCGCGCGTGACCTACACACAGGTCGGAGACGACTCCGGGGCCGGGGCCGGGGCCGGGTCGCCAACCGGGACGGCGACTGTGACCCCTGGCTCGGACGGGCAAACGCCGGAGGCCGGCGACCCCGGCTCGGGTGAGGGCTCCGGCGGGGACGGTCTCTCCCTGCTCTCCTCGCTCGTGGTCGGACTGGTGGTCCTGGCCGGGCTCGTCGGGCTGGCCTGGTATGCCGATATGCTCCCGACCGACACGGGCGATGGGGCTGACGGCGACGGGCCGCCGGCCGGGGTGGACGGCCAACCGGCTACCGGCGCCGGTTCGACACAGTCCCAGCAGACGGCCCCGACCCCGACGGTCTCCGACGAGGAGTTACTCTCCGACGAGGACCGCGTCCACAAGCTGCTGGAGGGCAACGGCGGGCGGATGAGACAGGTCGATATCGTCGACGAGACCGAGTGGTCGAAATCGAAGGTGAGTATGCTCCTCTCCGAGATGGAGGAGGCCGGCGAGATCAGCAAGCTCCGGGTCGGCCGGGAGAATATCATCAGCCTCAGCGGCCACGAACCCGACGCGGCCGGCTCCCCCTTCGACGAGGAGTGAGGTGCCCTCGAGCCCCGTGTCCGCCCGACGGGCCCTGCCAAGCTGTCTCAGACGGTGCCCGGAACCGGAAGGAGGACGAACGTCGCGTACGAGAGGACAGTCGCGACAGAGGGGCCGATAACCCAGAAGGCCACGAACCGAACGACAGAGGAGGGGTCGAACAGCTGCTGGACGTCCTGGACGTTCTCGGGGTCCTCCTCGCCGACCTCGGGGACCGCCTCCCCCGTCTCGGCGGTAACTGCGTTCACCGAAATCTCGGCTTCGACCTCCCCTCTGACGAGGTCTGCGGCCCCCGTCGGACGGGTTGCCCGTCCCCAGCCGAGGCCGACGATACACATGACCGTCGAGAGCGCGAGACTTATCGGGACCCCAAGGGCGGACGCAACCGTCGTGATGCTGGCCGCAACGACCATGACGATAGTCGCCGCCAGCAGTGGCAGGTCGGTGAGGTCGTTTCCGACTGACTCCATCGTCCGCCGTGCGATGGTGAACGCCCCGAGTCCGATCGCGACCGTCCCGAGGATAACGGCGCTGTCCACACCGATCGCTCCGCCGCCGACGAGTGGCGCAACCGCGTTTGCGACGTTGCTTGCACCGGCACTGAAGGCCATATAACAGGCGATCACCAGCACCACGACCGTACTCACCAGCTCACGCCGGGCGGTCCCTGGCCCCATCCTCAGCGTTGGCAACAGCCCCGAGCGGTCGAGTGTGACCAGCGGGCCGCTGGACTGCTGGAGGGCGAACTTCTGGTCGAGGTAGGGGTAGAGATACCGCCCGATGACCGCACCGAACCAAAACCCGAGGATCGGGGCGATCACCCACCAGACCATGATCGAGCCGACGACGGAGTAATCCAGCCGTCCAGTTGCGAGCCCGAGACCGGCGATGGCCCCGACCGCGGTCATCGAGGTCGAAACGGGAACCCCGTAGAGGTTCGCAAACAGCATCCCGAGTCCAATAAACCCCAGAACGACGATACTCGCCTCGGTGGAGAACAGTGCCCGTGGGACGAGGTCCCCACCGAGTGTGTCGATGACGTTCCGGCCGACCGTCCAGCCGCCGAGAAAGACGAAGAACGTCATCAGTGCGGCCGCTACGGTCTTGTTGGTGATGCGCGCCCCGACGGGCGGGCCCCACGCGACGCCCGTCGACGACCCCCCGATGTTGAAGCCGACGAATATCGCCGCCAGAAGTGCGACCAGCAGTAATAGAGAGACCATACGCTAGCTCAGCGATGGCGTGCGTGTATTGGTTCCGATTCGGGCGGGACGGCCGGAGATGCTTCCCCGGTGTCACCCCTGACTGCCGCCCGGGGAGCTGGTCCCATATGCCCCCGAGGCGAGGGGACACGGCGATATCCGCTCGCTCACGACTCGGTTGGCCGCCGGGACTACCGCACAGAAGCTGTTCGTTAGCACACACTTCCCGGTCTCTGCCCACAGAGGCTGCCTGCTGTGTCGAACGGTCGCGGGTAACGATATCGGAAATGTTTATACCGGCAAGTCCGTTGCCTCTGATGAGGTCAGGCGTCCCAGCCGAAAACCGCAGTACGGCGTCGCGACGCTGTGGGCTCCGATCGTGTAGTCCGGCCAATCATATTGCCCTCTCGAGGCAATGACCTGGGTTCAAATCCCAGTCGGAGCACTCGATTTTTCCTTCAATAGTGGAACCGGCAAACAAACAATCAATACCTATCGGTTAGCAATGCCAGAAAGCACCATGCATGTCGGGAGTATCGACATCGAAAACACGAGTATCGTCCACGAACAGGACCGACCGACCACGGTCAACATCACCCGGGAAGTGACGCCGGGGGATATCAGACGGTTCGGGGGCGCCTCCAGAATCGGACTGAACGTGTAAGCGACCTGTCTTCGCAGATCTCTAGTCAAGAGTCTGAATTAGAGGCGCGGCAACAGCGTATTGAACAACTACAGCGCGAGACCGATCAATTAGAGACACAAACCCGCGAGGCGCGCGGACGCACAATTCTTCACTCGTACTCGCTGGGGCTCGGCGCCTACCAAGGCGCCGCTGACCAGTACGACCAAGGTATCACAGCCACGGAGAATCAAAACTGGGACGTGGCGGCCCCCGCTTTTTAGCCGCTCATGAATCATACGTTGATGCTGAAGTACTCTTTGCGTTTGCGGGGGCAAAGGCAAGGGAGTTTAGTTTTGCCGTCGGTGAGGAATGTGACGAGGCGGCCAGCAAGGCGCGGAACATGTTTGAGACATCACAGCACTATGCTGACGGCTCACTTCTCCAGTCACGGGGAGAAACCGACGAAGCCGACTCAAAATTTGAAGCCGGTGACCGCGATCTTCAAACTGCAAACTCGCTAAAAGCCGTGCCATTAGACAACTTGGAGGAGACAACCGACGTGACAATTGAACTTTTCCGCAGTGACGACAGTGGAGAAAGCGTACAAGTCAGTCCCCCTCGCTTGCGCGTGCGGTGAAGAGGAGCGAAGTCCCCGCCGAGGCGTGTGGCGCCGGGGAGTGTTATGACTGGCAGACTCGACAAATGCAGGATAGAAGGGCGTGACACCACGGGATGTGGTGGGGCAGGTCGGCGGGGACTGTCAGGGGGCCTCCGCCGATTCTGCCTATTGGCCGGGGGGACAAAGACTCCCTTGCAGTACTTCACAGCCTGCA
>JAQCNN010000297.1 GCA_028275005.1 Salinirussus sp. | reverse complement strand
GGGCGGGACCGCCCTCTTTCTGGCCCCGCTGCGCGCGCTCACAAACGAGAAAGAGCGGGAGTGGGAGGCCTTCGAGGAGCTCGGCTACTCGGTGTACGTCGTCACCGGCGAGCGCGACCTGAACCCCCGACGGGCCGAGCGCGCCGACGTCCTGGTGATGACCCCCGAGAAGGCCGACTCCGCCACCCGCAAGTACGATTCCCGGCGGTACTCCTTCGTCACCGACATCGACTGTTGTATCATCGACGAGGTCCACCTGCTCGACTCCGAGAAACGGGGCAGCGTTCTCGAGGTGACCGTTGCCCGTCTCCGGCGGCTCTGTGACCCCCGGGTGGTCGCCCTCTCGGCGACGATGCCAAACGTCGAGGACGTTGCCGCGTGGCTCGACGCCCCCGCCGAGGCGACCTTCCAGTTCGACGACTCCTACCGGCCCGTCCCGCTCGAGGCGGCTGTCACCACCTACAGCCACGGTGAGAACGCCTTTGCCGACAAGTACCGCCGGCTCTACCGGGCGCTCGACCTCGTCGAGCCACACCTCCGTGAGGACGGCCAGGCGCTGGTCTTTGTCTCCTCCAGGCAGGACACCGTCCGGGCTGCCGAGAAGACCCGTGACGAGTTCGCCGAACGGGACGTCCCCGTCAGCGCCCGCGGCGACTACGACTTCCACAGCGAGGCCGCCGAACTCGAGAACGACACCCTCCGCCAGTCCGTGCTCGACGGTGTCGGCTTCCACCACGCCGGCCTCTCCCGGGCGGACAAGGAGCGCGTCGAGCGGTGGTTCCGGGAGGACCGGATCGCCACGCTGTTCTCCACCTCGACGCTCGCCTGGGGGGTGAACCTCCCTGCCCGGTGTGTCGTCATCCGGGACACCAAGCTCCACGACCCCCTGGAGGGTGAGGTGGAGATGAGCCCGCTTGACGTTCTTCAGATGCTCGGACGGGCGGGCCGGCCGGGCTACGACGACACCGGCTACGCCTGGGTGGTCTGTCCCCCCGAGGACACCGACCGGTACCGCCGGCTGCTCCGGGACGGCGAACAGATCGACTCCCGGCTCGCAAGCGTCGCGGGTGACCGTGACGACGGGCCCGCCGGGACCGACGGGCGTGCCAGCACCGGCGACCAGGGTGACGCCACGAGTGACGAGGGCCGCCGGGACCCACCCCCTGGCGGCGACCTGGCGGTCCACCTCAACGCCGAGATCGCGCTCGGGACCGTCGGGGACGTCGGCGACGTGATGGACTGGCTGGAGACGACCTTCTACTACGTCCGCGCCCAGCGGGCCGCGGGCTACGTCACCGGCGAGGACCTGCGTGCCCGCGTCAGCGAGACCCTCGAGTGGCTCGCCGACGCGGGCTTTATCGAGGTTGACGGGCTGGCCGTCGAGCCGACCGAACTCGGCCGACTCGCGTCGGACTTCTACCTGCGTCTGGAGACCGCCGCCCGCTTTGCCGCGCTGGCCGGGACCGACCCCGGCGAGTTCGAGGTGCTCCGGGCAGTCGCCGGCGCCGTCGAGTTCGACAGTGTCAGTGCCCGCTCGGCCGAGACCGACGCCATCGACGCCGTACTGGGCGGGCGCGGCGACGACCTGGCCGACGGTCCACGGAAGGTACTCGCCGTCCTCCGGGCGGCGATGGACGGCTCGACCCCTGCCGCGCTGAAGAGCGACGCGTGGATCATCCGCCAGAACGCGCTCCGACTGCTCGGGGCGCTGCGGACTGTTCTCGACCGCCTCGACGGCGCCGAGACCGCCAACCGCGTCGCCCGGGTGGTCGCCCGGGCCGAGACGGGGATCAGCACCGACGCGGTCGGGCTGACCGCCATCGAGGGCGTCGGCGCGACGCGCGCACGCACCCTCGCGGCGGCCGGGCTCGAGACCCCCGAGGACGTTGTCGAGGCGGGTGTCGACCGTCTCGTCGCCGCAGGGCTGGCCGAGGGGGTCGCCGAGCGGGTGTACACGGCCGCCTGCGACCTGCCTGTCGTCGAGGTCGACTGGGGCGACCTCCCCGAGACCGTCGGGGGTGGCGAGCGCTCGATCCACGAGGTGACGGTGCGCACGGCCGCGGGCGCGGCGCGTGCCGGCCTGCGCGTGACCGTCAACGGGGTGGAGATGACCGCGAAAGACAGCTATCTCGGGGCCACCGAACTCCCGGTTGCGCTCTTTGGCGGCGGTGCCGACCGCCTCGAACTCGCTGTCAGGGTCGCCTTTCCGGACCTCCCGCTGCCGCCGAGTGTCCATACCCGGACGGTGACTGTGACGGACTGAGAACGGCCGATAAAGCGTCTTACCCCGGCTGCTGTCGCGATGAAACGAGCCGCCGCCGCCGTAAAGAGTCCGAAGCCGGTGACCACACAGGGAAAACGTGGTGAACTCGCGCTAGCGGTCGACCCCATATATACTGGTCGGGGTACTGGCCTGATCCGAGGAGAGCTACCATGTCGAACGCGTCCCCACACAGGCTGTGGCAAGTTGACAGCGGGACTGTCCGTGCGTCGGTGGAATCGCTGGTCCGAGCAGCCGGTTTCTGGACGGCTGTAGCCCTGCCCTT
>JAQCNN010000294.1 GCA_028275005.1 Salinirussus sp. | reverse complement strand
TGAGTTTCCCGGAGAAGTAGCGGGTGCTCGCGTACCCCAGGTCGTACAGCGGGTCACCGACCCGCGCGAACTCCCAGTCGAGCACGCCGGTGAGCCGGTCGTCGGTCAGCAGGACGTTTCCGGTCCGGAAGTCCCCGTGGACGAGCGTGGTCTCCGGAACAGCCGGCTTGTTGGCCCGAAACCACCGGAGCGCCTCCTGGACCGCCGGCTCCTGTTTCAGCTTTGTCTCCTCGTAGATCCGCGCGTAGGTGTCGAGTTCGCGGTCGACGACGTCCGCGGCGTCGGTCTGGTCCAGGGCCGGAACCGCCTCGGGAGGGACGGAGTGGACGGCCGCGGTCGCGTCGACGAACTGGCTCGGCAGCGTGTTCTCGGGGTCGTCCCAGGCGTCGTGTAGCCGCTGCCGGTCCCTGGGGTCCCAGGTGATCGGCGCGTCACCCTCGAGATGTTCGACCAGGAAGAACGCCCCGCCGAGCACGGACTCGTCGTCGGCGTACAGGACCGGCTCGGGCGCCGGAACACCCGCCTCGTAGGCGGCTTCCATCGTCCGGAACTCCGTCTCGATGTCGTTTCGCGTGTCGTGCGCGC
The DNA here is from genome assembly GCA_028275005.1 of Salinirussus sp. Lineage (GTDB taxonomy): Archaea > Halobacteriota > Halobacteria > Halobacteriales > Haloarculaceae > Salinirussus. The sequence continues at coordinate 4,144 of JAQCNN010000294.1, read as the reverse complement.
GGTCGACATCATCGTCGGTGTCGACCCGGGCGACCAGCCGTCGACTGGTCTCGTTGCCGCCCTCGGTCCAGGCCGCGGTGAAGGAGACCGTCTGCCTGGACCACCCCTCTGTGTGGTGCTGGAGGTCGGAGACGTCGACCGCCCCGTCCGCCAGCGTCCCCGACAGATACCCCGCGAGGGCGTCCGTCGAGATGTCGCCGTCAGTCATCTGACCCCCTCCCGAGCATCTCGAGCTGTGCGGTAACCCGCACGCGAAGGAAGTCGTAGAGGGGGTCCCGGACGGCACAGGCGGCCTCCCCCTCCAGGTCCGTCTCGACCGCGGCGAGGGCGTCAGAACTCACCTCCAGAAGGCGCTCCTCGTGGTCGTAGACCGCCGCCGGCGGGTCCGCCAGGCGGTCGCGCCCGTCCTCGAGGACCGCCCGAACCTCGGGTGCCTCGGCGTCGAGCCCGTCGAGTGCCCGTTCGGCGCCGTCGAGTGCCTCGCGCAGCGCCTCGTGTTGGGCCTCGACGGCGTCGCGCATCCCGTCCACCTCCTTCGAGAGGAAGTCGAGTGTGCTCGACATCGAGCCGACCTGCGCCTCCAGGAACTCGTCACCGTCGCCCACGACTGAGGGGCGGACCTCCCCGCGCGTGAACGCCGAGAACCGCCTGAGAACCACCTCCGGGTGGAGATACGGCATAGGTGCCCCTGATTCGACCGGCCGACAAATAGCTGTCGACGCCACGGCCGGGGCGACGCGGCGGCACGACCCCGGGAGAAGTTATTTGAGCCGGTGCGTGTAACGACAACCCATGACATACGGCGTCCCCGACGGGGTACAGGCGTTTCTCGATGACCTCGACGAGTTCATCGAGGAGGAGATCAAACCGCTCGAGGAGGAGCACGTCCAGTACTTCGACAAGCGCCGCGAGCACGCCCGGACGGACTGGGACAACGGCGGTGTCCCCGCCGACCACTGGGAGGCGGTGCTGGGTGAGATGCGCGACCGGGCCGACGAGGCGGGCTTTTACCGGTACCCGCTGCCCGAGAAGATGGGCGGCTCGGACGGCTCGAATCTGGGGATGGCGGTCATCCGCGAGCACCTCGCCAGCAAGGGCCCCGGGCTGCACAACGTCCTCCAGACCGAGGCGTCGGTCGTCGGGAACCTCCAGTTCCCGCAGATCCTCGACCGCTTTGGCAACGAGACCCAGCAGGGGATGATCGAGGACGTCATCACCGGGGAGACCCGGGTCGCCTTCGGCCTGACCGAGCCCGACCACGGGAGCGACGCGACGTGGATGGAGACGACCGCGGAACGGGACGGTGACGGGTGGGTCCTCGACGGCGAGAAACGCTGGAACAGCGGCATGCACGTGGCCGACTACGACCTGGTCTTCGCCCGGACTTCCGGCGAACCCGGCGACGGCGAGGGGATCACGGCCTTCCTGGTGCCGACCGACGCCCCGGGCATGGAGGTCGACTTCTACTGGTGGACGTTCAACATGCCGACAGACCACGCCGAGGTCGCCATCGACAACGTCCGGGTGCCCGAGTCGGCGGTCGTCGGCGAGGTGGGCGAGGGGCTGCACGTCGCCCAGCGGTTCGTCCACGAGAGCCGGATCCGGCAGGCGGCAGCGAGCCTCGGGGCCGCACAGTTCTGTATCGACGAGGCCGTCGAGTACGCAAAGGAGCGGGAGACCTGGGGGGAGCCACTCGCAAAGCGTCAGGCTATCCAGTTCCCGCTCGCCGAACTCCACACCGAAGCCGAGATGTTGCGGAACACGATCCGAAAGACCGCGGCGGCACTCGACGAGGAGGGCCAGATGATCACCGACTCCCGCTCGTCGGTCAGCCAGCTGGTCGCGATGTGCAACTACACGGCAAACGACCTCGTCTGCCGGGCGGCCGACCGGGCGATGCAGGTCCACGGCGGTGTCGGCTACAGCCGTCACAAGCCCTTCGAGCACATCTACCGTCACCACCGCCGCTACCGGATCACCGAGGGCGCCGAGGAGATCCAAAAACGCCGCGTCGCCGGCCACCTCTTCGACTACGTCTGACCGGTCGGGCCCGACGCTCACACACCTCCCGCCTGCTCGCTCTCGTGGCCCACCCGTCACAGGTCCGACGTGACAGTGCGTGTCGGCGGTTCCCCCGCCTGCCCGGACGGCCAGTACGGAGAGTCAGTTTGAAATGCGCGCGCCAGGATTGTAGGGTATGGCAACAACCGACAACCGGGTCATCGACGGCGTGAGCTTCGAGACCAACGACGAGACACAGCTAATTCTCGACAGTCTCGACGAGTTCATCGAACAGGAGGTCGCACCTCTCGTCGACGACCTCGGGGAGACCTACAGCAACCCCCGCCTCCGCCACGAGCCCGACGGCCGTCTCGTGGACGAGGTGGTCGAGGCAAAGGAGACGATCCGGAAACGAAGCGCCGACGCGGGCTTTTACGCGATGAACTTGCCCGAGGCGGCCGGGGGTGGCGGCGTCTCGAACGTGACGTGGTACCGCGCAAAGAAGCGGGTCGCCTCCAACGGCACCGGCCTGACCGAGAGCATGCTCGCGGGGCCGGAGGGTCCGAAACCGCTGCTCCTCCAGGCCGAGGGCGAACAGGTCGAGCAGTATCTCCGGCCGGCGGTTGCCGGCGAGAAGTCGACGGCGTTTGGCCAGACGGAGCCGGGCGTGGGGTCTGACTCGCCGAACATGGACACGACCGCCCGCAAGGAGGGTGACGAGTGGGTCATCGACGGCCGGAAACAGTGGATCACCAACGCCCCCTACGCCGACTTTATCCAGGTCTTTGCCCGCACCAGCCCACAGGAGGAGGCCGGGCGCTACGGGGGGATCACCTGCTTCATCGTCGAGGACGACGAGTTCGAGGTCGGCTCGTTCAACAACGCTGTCGGCTCTGTCGGGCTGCAGGCCGAGGTGATCCTCGACGACGTGCGGGTCCCCGAGGACCGCGTGCTCGGCGAGGTCGACGACGCCTTCTACGCCGCCATGGACTTTCTCTCGCTTGGCCGGCTCGAACTCGGCGCGGAGGCGATCGGGGCGGCCGAACACATGATCGAGCGCGGTGTCGAGTACGCCAACAGCCGCGAGGCCTTCGGGCGGTCTATCGGGAAGTTCCAGGGGATCTCTCACAAGCTCGCCGAGGGACGGGCCCGGACCTACGCCGCCGACGCCGCCGGCCTGCGCCTCGCCTGGGCGATGGACCGGGGCGAGGAGACCATCGAGGAGTCGTCGATCCTGAAGTACATGGCGACGAACACGTTCTTCGACGTGGCCGACGACGTTGTGCAGGTCCACGGGGCAAACGGTCTCTCGGAGGACAACCCCTTCATGGACCACCTGCAGCACGCGCGGCTACTACGGATCGTCGAGGGGACCGACGAGATCCAGCTGAACACGATCGCCAAACAGCTCGGCGTCGAGTGAGGCCCCGGGGCGTCTGAGCCCGCAGGTGTGTCGGGTAGTCCCCCTCGCCTGCGGCGAGGAGGGGTTGGTGCTGGTCCCGTAGTTATATGCCTGCTCGTTCAGTGTGGCCGGTACGATGCGCGAAATCGGCAGCGGAAAGGTGACACTCGAGGTCGTGGACAGCCGGGCAGAGGTGCGGTTGAACCGGCCGGAGAAGCGAAACGCGATGAACGGGGCGTTGCTCACCGACCTCAAGCGGGCACTCGAGGCGGTCGAAGCCGACGACGACGTGCGGGCGATGGTACTGCTCGGGGAGGGGCCGGTCTTCTGTGCGGGGATGGACCTAGAGATGATGCGCGAGCGAGGCGAGGGTGACAGCCCCGAGATGGAGACCTCGCTGGACGACGTCACCCACTTTATCGACGACATGACTGTCCCCTCGGTCGCCGGGATCGAGGGGGCGGCGGTCGCCGGCGCGTTCGAACTCGTCCTGCCGGTCGACTTTCGGGTCATCGACAGCGACGCCAACTACGGGCTACTGGAGGTGAATCTCGGGGTGTTCCCGTCAGGGGGGGCGACCCAACGGCTCCCCCGGATGGTGGGGCTGTCGAAGGCAAAGGAACTGGTGCTCACCGGGGAGCTGATCGACCCCGAGGAGGCGGCCGACTGTAACCTGGTCCACGAGGTCGTCGACGACCCCGACAGCGTCGGGGACCGCGCCCGCGAGTGGGCGGACAACCT
>JAQCNN010000286.1 GCA_028275005.1 Salinirussus sp. | reverse complement strand
GAGACCGTCCGTGGCGGCCTTTGTCTCTATCACTGGCATTGGACACGATGCACCCTTCACGTCGAGCGTCTCCGCGATGTCGAATTCTACACTCATTGTCGTTCTACTCCGTTGGTCTGTATTGGAGTCAACGCACAATACAAACCTGAGGGGTAAAAGAATGTTGGTCTGTGGAAGCGCTGTGAACGGCTACGGCGCCGGTCGGACGGTACGAGCTGGCAGAAAAGGCGTCAGAGCGCGTCTGAGGCGTAAGCAACTCTGATCACTGCCCGATTGTATTGTGTAGAACACAACTTACTATACAAACGCTTTAGTGTTCGAACCCGGTAGAACGGGTGTACATGGACGCTGAGGATTTCCCGACACCGGACGTCCTGGTCGACACAGTCGCTCCGGCGGCGCTTCGAAACCGCATCGACGACGGCGAGGACGTGTTCCTGCTCGACACTCGGATGAGCGCCGAGTACGAGGAGTGGCACATCGAGGGTGAGACGGTCGAATCGGTCAACCTCCCGTACTTCGAGTTCCTCGACGACGAGATCAACGACGACGTGCTCGAGCAGGTCCCCGGGGACCGAACGGTAACTGTCGTCTGCGCGAAAGGCGGCGCCAGCGAGTACGTCGCCGGCCGGCTCATCGAGCGCGGCAACGACGTCGAACACCTCGAGGGCGGAATGAACGGCTGGGCGAGTATCTACGAGGCTGTCGAGGTCACCGGCTACGAGGGCTCGGGGACGCTGCTCCAGTACCGGCGCCCCTCCTCCGGCTGTCTCGGCTACCTGCTGTCCGACGACGGTGAGGCCGCCGTCATCGACCCGCTACGGGCCTTCACCGACCGCTACCTGAACGACGCCGAGGAGCGCGGTGTGGAACTGACCTACGCGTTCGACACGCACATTCACGCCGACCACATCTCGGGGGTTCGGCATCTGGACGCCGCGGGCGTCGAGGGGGTCATCCCTGCGGCAGCGGCCGACCGTGGCGTCACATACGCCGACGGGCTGACGACCGCCGCGGACGGCGACAGCTTCCGGGTCGGCACCGCGACCGTCGAGACCGTCCACACGCCCGGCCACACCACCGGGATGACCTCGTACCTCCTCGACGGGAGCCTCCTCGCCACCGGGGACGGGCTGTTCGTCGAGAGCGTCGCCCGGCCCGACCTCGAGGAGGGTGACGAGGGTGCACCCGACGCCGCCCGACTGCTCTACGAGACCATCCAGGAGCGGATCCTCACGCTCCCCGAGGACACGCTGGTGGGCGGGGCCCACTACAGCGACGCCGCCGAGCCCGCCGCCGACGGCAGCTACACGGCGCCGCTTGGCGACCTCGTCGCGGCGATGCCGGCGCTCACGGCCGACGAGGCGGCCTTTGTCGAAACGGTGCTCGCCGACATGCCACCCCGGCCGGCAAACTACGAGGAGATCATCGCCACGAACCTCGGGCAGGAGTCCGTCGACGACGAGACGGCCTTTCGCCTCGAACTGGGGCCGAACAACTGCGCCGCGAGCCAGGGCTCGCTGGCCGGTGACTGAGAGGGTCCACCGTGCTTGACCCACTCCCACTCCAGCTGGCTGCCGACCTGTTCCCCAACGGGGTCGCCCGCTACGCCGTCGGCGGCCTGCTGGTCGGGCTCGGCGTGACCGTCATCTACCTCGGCACCGGCATCTCCGCCGGCGCGAGCACGTTCCTCGAGTCGACGCTGTCGTACGTCTCCGGCCGGACCCGGTTCCAGCGGTACGCCCGCTCGCGGGACTGGCGGCTGGTGTTCACCCTCGGGGTCGTCCTCGGTGCCGGCGTCTACGCCGTCACCGTCCAGGGCGGGGCGTGGCTGACCGACGTCCAGCCCTGGCGGCTCCTGGTCGGCGGGGTCTTCGTCGGGGTTGGCACCCGCGTCGGGAAGGGGTGTACCTCCGGACACGGGGTCTGTGGTGTCGGCTCGGCCTCGAAGACCTCGATTGCCGGCGTCGTCGCCTTCCTGCTGGTCGCTATCCTGACCGCACAGCTCGTCGCAGCCGTCGGGGTGAGCCCCTGATGGCCGACACGCGAGCGGGCGAGGGCCGGCATCCGGCTTTCATGCCGCTGGTTCTGGTCGGCGGGCTCGTCTTCGGGTTCGGCCTCGCGTACAGTCAGATGGCCCGCCCGGAGGTCGTGTTGAACTTCCTCCAGTTCGAGGACCTCGGGCTGGTCTTCGTGATGTTCGGCGGCGCCGCCGTCACCGGCGTGGCGTTCCTCCTGGCGCCACGGCTGTTCGGCCGGGCTCCGCTGACCGGTGACAGCTTCGAGCGTCGGCTGAAGTCCTTCGACCGGAACGTGCTGGTCGGGGGGGCTATCTTCGGTGTCGGCTGGGGGCTGTCGGGGGTCTGTCCCGGCGCCGCCTACGCCAGCCTCGGTGTCGGCAACGTCACCATCCTCTGGGCCCTCGCGGGGATGTTCATCGGCGCCTACCTCCAGGGCTACTGGCGGAGCCGGTCGGCCGACACCGAGCCGGCGGCCGCGAGCGCCGACTAACACACCCCAACAATGGAACTCTCTCTCCTGGCCCTGTTTCTGACCGCTGGCCTCGCGAGCCTGTTCATGGCGTGGGTGATCGGCGCCGGCTCCAGCGGCGCCACCCCCTTTGCGCCCGCGGTCGGCGCCAACGCTGTCTCGACGATGCGGGCGGCCCTCGTCGTCGGGGTCTTTGGCTTCCTGGGCGCGATTGTCCAGGGTGGGAACGTCTCCGAGACCGTCGGCCGCGGACTCGTCGGGGGTGTCACACTCCCTGCGGCGGGCGTGATCGCCGTGTTGCTCATCGGCGCCGGGCTCATGGCCGTGGGGATCCGCACCGGCTACCCGATTGCGACTGCCTTCACCGTCACCGGTGCCGTCGTCGGTGTCGGCCTGGCGCTCGGCGGCACGCCCGCCTGGGCGAAGTACCAGCAGGTCGCTGCTGTCTGGGCGTTGACGCCGTTCGTCGGCGGCGGACTGGCCTACGGTATCGCCAGCGTCCTCCCCCGAGCGGACGCCCCCGAGCGGGTCTGTATCCCCCTCCTCGCGGGGATGGTCGGGGCTGTCCTCGCCAACGTCGGCTTTGCCGGTCTCGGCCCCGACGGGACGCCGGGGTCGCTCGCCGGGGCCACCCGGCGCCTGCTTGCCCCCGAGAGCCAACTCCTCCCGCTCGCCGTCACGTTCGGGGTGACCCTCGCGGTCGTGGGGCTGGTCTACTGGGACGTCAGCCGGGACGAGACCGGCGGGCTCAGGCGCGTCCTCCTGGCGCTTGGCTCGCTCGTGGCCTTCTCGGCGGGCGGGAGCCAGGTCGGCCTCGCCGTTGGCCCCCTGTTCCCACTGATGGACGACGTCGGGGCCATCACCCCGGCGGTCGTCCTTGCCGGCGGAGGTGTCGGGATACTGGTCGGCTCCTGGACCGGCGCCCCGCGGATGATCAAGGCACTGGCCCAGGACTACTCCTCGCTGGGGCCACGACGGTCGATCGCCGCACTCGTCCCCTCCTTTCTGATCGCCCAGACCGCCGTCGTGCTGGGCGTGCCGGTCTCGTTCAACGAGATCGTCGTCTCGGCGATCATCGGCAGCGGCGCCGCGGTCGGCGGGAGCGGCGCGGTCAGCGTCCGGAAGCTCTCCATGACCGTCGGGGCCTGGGCGGGGTCCTTTGCCCTCGCATTCGGGCTCGGCTATGCCGTGGTGGCACTCTCGTCGATGGCGTAGGGCCTCCCCGGGGCTGGCACCCTCCGGGGGCTGCGCGCCGACCGGCCATGTAATTGTGCGCTCTTTACACAAGTGTTTTATCGGCCCGGCTAGTACAGTGTAGCAATGCCGGACTCGATGTCTGAGCAACTCCAGCGGGATATGGTGTGTGAGGGCCTCCTCAAGTGCTTTCACGGCCTCAAACAGCTGGACAGGGATTGTTTCGAGACGCTGGTCGAGGCCGACGGCCCGCTGACCGTCGACACGCTCGCCGAACGGGTCGACCGCGAGCGCTCGACCGCCTACCGGGCCATCCAGCGCCTGCTGCAGGCCGGCTTCATCCAGAAGGAACAGGTGAACTACGACCAGGGCGGCTACTACCACGTCTACCGGCCCACCGACCCCTCGAAGATCGCCGACGACATGCAGCGCCTGCTCAACGACTGGTACGCGAAGATGGGCCAATTGATCCAGGAGTTCGAGCAGAAGTACGACCAACACGAACGCTCCGCCCCGCCTGCCGAAGGCTGACCCGACCGCCTCTCTCCTCCGGCTGCCCCTCCTCGCGAACCCGGCTCCCCCCTCGCAGTATTGTATGAGGTTTACACAACACTTATCAGCCGGTAGCACCTAGCTGTTATCGATGACAACAGACACCGAAGCGACGAGCAGCCCGACGGACCCGCTCCACATCGACGGCCAGACCGACCTGGAGGCGACTGTCGGCGACTACGACGTCGTGCTCACTGACTTCCACGCCGACTGGTGTGGGCCGTGTCAGATGCTCGAACCGGTCGTCGAGTCTGTCGCGGCCGAGACCGACGCCGCCGTCGCGAAGGTCGACGTCGACGCCAACCAGGCCCTCGCCGCCGAGTACGGCGTCCGCGGCGTGCCGACACTCGTGCTGTTTGCCGGCGGCGAGCAGGTTGAGGAGGTTGTCGGCGTCCAGTCCGAGGACGACCTCCGCTCGCTCGTCGACTCCTACACCTGAACAGGGTTGTCGGCGCCGTGACAGCGCCACCGACACCGCCGGCAGGGTGACCGGGACAGCCTACCCGGCCCTGTCGACAGCCAACGGTCGAACTGTGACACCCGGCGGGCTACTCCTCCCGGTGGCGTCGGCCGGGCGCCCACTCGCCGTCGAACTCCTCGTGGAGGAACTCCCGGGCGTCCGCGCCGGCGTAGGTCGCGACACACTGCCCGTCGCCCTCGAGATAGTACTTGTCGGTGGTCAGCCCCTCCAGCCCGACCGGGCCGCGGGCGTGGACCTTGCCGGTCGAGATGCCGACCTCGGCACCCAGCCCGTACCGGTAGCCGTCGGCGAACCGCGTCGAGGCGTTGTGGAAGACACTCGCCGCGTCGACCCCTTGCATGAACGTCCGGGCGCGCTCGCTGTCCTCCGTTATGACCGCCTCGGTGTGCTTCGAGCCGTAGGTGTTGACGTGGTCGATGGCGTCGTAGACGTCCCCGACGACGCCGACCGCGAGTTCGAGGTCGCCGTACTCGGTCGCCCAGTCCTCGTCGGTGACGGGGTCGATGTCGACGACCTCGCGGGTGGCCGTGTCCCCCCGAAGAGTGACCCCGGCCGCCTCGTAGCGGTCGACGACCGCGGGGAGGAACTCCTCGGCGACGGCCTCGTGGACCAGCAGGGTCTCGACCGCGTTGCACACCGCCGGATACTGGACCTTCGCGTCGACGGCCACGTCGCCGGCCAGTTCGAGGTCGGCGGCCTCGTCGACGTAGACGTGACAGACCCCCTCGGTGTGACCCAGCACCGGGATCTGGGTGTTGTCCTCGACGTAGCTGACAAACTCCGAGGAGCCACGGGGCATCACCAGGTCGACGGCGTCGTCCATCTCGAGCACCCTGTCGACGGCCTCGTGGGCCTCGACGAGCTGTGCCCACCCCTCGGGGATGGCGTCGACCTCCGCGACGGCCTCGACGACCGTCCGGTAGAGCACCCGGTTGGACTCGCTGGCCTCGCTGCCGCCCTTGAGGATGACCGCGTTACCCGACTTCAGCGCGAGCGCGGCGATCTGAACGAGCGCGTCCGGGCGGGACTCGAAGATGGTCCCGACGACGCCGATGGGGACCGAGACCCGGTAGAGTTCGAGGTCGTCGTCGAGCCGGCGGGCGGTGAGCGTGCGGTCGAGCGGGTCGGCCTGGGCGGCGACGCTCTCGACCATCTCGGCTATCCCCTCGAGCTTCGCGCTGTCGATTTTCAGCCGGTCGACCAGCGCCTGCGTGTACTCACCCTCGGCGAGCAGCGTCTCGGCCTCGGTGACGTCCTCGTCGTTGGCGGCGAGGACCGCCGTCTCGTTTGCCCGGAGCGCGTCGGCGACCGCCCGGAGCGCCTCGTCACGGGCCGCCCTGTCGACGTTGGCGAGCCTGAGCGCCGCCTGCTGGGCCGCGTTCACCTGCTGTTCGGTGTCACGGTTATGCATCGGTCTCACCCTCCTCTGGGACGAATACTGTCCCCACCGGCTTGGACGCAACGATCCGGTCTAACACCTGTCGCTCCTGGGAGTCGGCGATGACCGCCGGCATCCCACTCCGGCTGACGTCTCTGCCCCCTTCGACCTTCGTCCGGATGCCACCGAACTCCGCGCCGGCACCCCCGCCGATCACCCGCTGGACCGACTCGTAGTTGTCGCCGACAGCGGTGATCAGCTCCGCGTCCGGGTCGCGCTTTGGGTTGCTAGTGTAGACCCCCCCGACGTCGGTGAGTATCACCAGCAGGTCGGCGTCGACGCCCATGGCGACCGCGGCCGAGAGCATATCGTTGTCGCCGATCTGTATCTCCTCGGTCGCGACGGCGTCGTTCTCGTTGACGACCGGGACGACCCCCCAGTCGAACAGCGTCTCGACCGTGCTCCGGACGTTCCGAAACCGCTCGGGGTCCTCCAGGTCGTCCTCCGTCAGCAACATCTGCGCGACCTTCTGGTCGTACCGGTCGAAGCTCGCGGTGTAGCCGGCCATCAGGTCGCTCTGCCCGACCGTCGACAGCGCCTGACTGGCGACAACCGAGTCGGTCGGCTCGTCGACCCGTCCCCGACCCGCGCCGACCGCCCCCGAGGAGACCAGCAGGACCTCGGTGCCGCGCTCGCGCAGGTCCATCACGTCGGTGACGAGTTTGTCGAGTTTCACCCTGTCGAGCCGTGACTCCGAATCGGTCAGCGAGTTCGTGCCCGCCTTCACCACCACCCGCCCGGCCGCGGCCGCCTGCTCGCGGGCCGCGGTCTCGACCGCCTCGGGCACCGACCCGACGGCCGGGGCCTCCTCACTCATCCTCGAACCCCTCCGCGAGCTCCCGTGACCGCCGGCCCGCGGCGTCGACCGCGGCCGCAAACTCCGACTTGACGTTGCTGTCCCACAGCAGCTCCATCCCTTCGATGGTGGTCCCGTTTGGCGAGCAGACCGCGTCGATCAACTCGTCGACCGACCGGTCGTCCCGGAGCACCGTCTCGGCGGCCCCGCGGAACGTCTGTGCCGCGAGCAACTCGGCCTCCTCCGGGTCGAGCCCCCCATCGACCCCCGCCTGCTTCATCGACTGTATCAGGTAGAACACGAACGCCGGCCCGGAGCCGTTGACCGCGGTGGCCGTGTCCATCAGCGACTCCTCGACCTCGACGAACTCGCCAACGGCGCCCAGCAGTGTCCGGACCTCGTCGGTCACCGGCCCCGCGGCGGCGGCCGCCATGTGACCGGTCTCGGCCGCCAGATTGGGCATCACACGGACGACCGTCGCGTCGGTCCGGGCCGCGACGTACTCGCGGGCGACCCCCGCCGCGAAGGTGAGCAGTGTCTGTTCCGCCCCCAGGTCGAGGTCGGCCAACACCGCATCGACGACGCTTGGCTTCACCGCTAGCACGACCACGTCTGTGTCCTGTGTCGCCGCGAGGTCGGTCGTCGTCTCGTCTGCCGCCGACTCGACCGCCGCCAGCGCGTCCGGGTCCGCGTCCACCGCCGTCACGGTGTGCTGGCCGGCACGTGCCAGCCCGGTCACGAACGCCCCGCCCATGTTTCCGACGCCAATGACGCTTACGTCTCCCATTGTATGTCACCGCAGAACACTGAGGGACATACCAACTGCGATACGTCGCCGACCCTGTCGCGATGCGCGGGATTCGATATCGCGACATATGATTTATGCCGGGGGATCCGTCACGCACCGCGTTTATCCGAACTGACCGCAAACAGCGGGTATGGTCGAGAACGTCGCCGCCGAGATGGCGGAGCTGGAGCCCGAGGACTTCCACCTGCTGTCGGGCGTCGAGCAGGGGATGCGCTTCTCGGAGTGGGTCGCCCGCGAGAAGCTGCCCGAGTTCTCCCGGCTCACCGCCGAGGACGTCGACTACCGGCTCGACCGGTGTGAACGCCGCGGGCTGGTCGAGCGAAAGACCATCCAGTACGAGGGCTTCCGGCTGACGTTCGAGGGCTACGACGCGCTGGCGCTGCACACCTTCGCCGAGCGGGAGACCATCGAGGGTGTCGGCGCCCCCCTGGGTGTTGGAAAGGAGAGTGACGTCTACGAGGTTCGTTCCTACAAGCCGCTGGCGCTGAAGTACCACCGCGAGGGGTACACCGAGTTCCGGGAGGTGAACCGCGAGCGGGAGTACACGGCGGACCGCGACCACGTCTCCTGGCTGTACACCGCCCGCAAGGCCGCCGAGCGGGAGTACAGCGCCCTGGAGACGCTGTATCCGGACGTGTCGGTCCCGCGCCCGGTCGGACAGAACCGTCACGCCTTCGTGATGGAGCGGGTCGACGGGGTCGAACTGCAGCGGGCCGGCCTCGAACCCGGCCAGGCCGTCCCTGTCCTCGACCTGGTGCTCGCCGAGATGGTCGAGGCCTACGACGCCGGCCTCGTTCACGCCGACATGAGCGAGTACAACGTCTTCGTCAGCGAGGGCGGTGTCACGGTCTTCGACTGGCCACAGGCCGTTCCCACCGGCCACGAGAACAGCGACGAGCTCCTCGAACGCGACGTTGGAAACATCGTCGGCTACTTTCAGCGCAAACACCCCGGCCGCCTCGGCGAGGTCGACGCTGCCGCGCTGGCCGGGGCGATTGCTGTCGACGACTTCTCCTCTGTCCGGGACTTCGAGGTCTGATACTGCCGGCTGTACGTTTGTAACGAACTTCGCGACCCCGGGGTCGCGGATAGCTTCAAACAGTTACAGCCAGCAGTATGAGCCGGCTGATATCGACACTCTCACCCCTCATACAGCCCTGTGGCTCCCGGAGGCAGTAAACCACATGTCGCGATATCGAATCGGCGTCGGTGCCCCGGGCGCAGTCCGAAGCCCTTTTGCCCAAAAGCGGGGAAGTAGGGGCTAACTCGCTGGGACGCGGGCGCCAGCGGGCACCTGCCTGTGCAGGTCGGGATGTGACCAGCGGGGCCAAAGGCCCCAAACGGCGGCGTCGCCGCCGGGTTGAACCACGCAAGGCCCGCACGCCAACAATGACACGCAGCGCATACTCACACATTCAGGAAGCCTGGCAGGACCCGGGCGACGGCAAGCTTGCGGAGCTACAGTGGCAACGACAACAGGAGTGGCGCAACCAGGGGTCGGTCGTCCGCATCGACCACCCTACCCGGCTCGACCGGGCCCGGTCGCTGGGCTACAAGGCAAAACAGGGCGTGGTCGTCGCGCGCGTCTCCGTCCGGAAGGGCGGCGCACGCAAACAGCGGTTCACGGCCGGTCGCCGCTCCAAGCGACAGGGTGTGACCCGGATCACCCGCCGGAAGAACATCCAGCGCGTCGCCGAGGAGCGGTGTGCGCGGGTCTACCCCAACCTCCGGGTGCTCAACAGCTACCCCGTCGGCCAGGACGGCCGCCAGAAGTGGCACGAGGTCATCCTCATCGACCCCAACCACCCCGCTATCGAGAACGACGACGACCTCTCGTGGATCTGTGACGACGACCACACCGGCCGGGCGCTGCGCGGGCTCACCAGCGCCGGCAAGCAGAACCGCGGCATGGGCTCGCGGGGGAAGGGTACCGAACACACCCGCCCCAGTGTCCACGGCAACAAGGGCCGCGGCAAGTAACCCGCTCCTCTGACGCTCTCCTTGCCCCGGCAGCCGTAGCCACTGCCAGCCAACCTCGACGGTGTTCCGGAGCCGGCCCGCGTACACCCGATTCGATATCGTGACATACGGTGTATCAATGCGGGCTGGCTTCGGGCTTGGCACAGTAGGACCCGGGGTCCCGTTGTTCACGGTCGTCGCTGGGGTGTGGATAGCGCCACTCGGGCTCTACCGGTCGCGTTCGTCCTCAGTGTCGTCCCTACTCCTCGAACAGCGTCGCGAGCACCTTTCGCTCGGCGGTCCGGAGGTGCTGGTGGTAGGTCGACGGCGAGATGTCCATCGACTCCGCCAGTTCCTCGCCGGAGACGTCCCGTGGCCAGTCGAAAAACCCGCCGAGATACGCCTTCCTGATAGCGAGTTCCTGGCGCGCGGTCAGTGACTCCTCGATGTCCGCGACGAAGTCCCGCTTGCTCTGTTCGGGCCGCTCGTGCTCCCGGCGGGCGACCAGCTCCGTCGAGGGGTACTGCTCGGCGAGGTGTTCGACGATCGTCCGCGGGTCGGCGTTTGCCGGTAGTTCGAGTGTGACCCGCACGCCCGTCGGGCTAGCCGCGATGGCGTCGGTCTCGGCCCCACGCTCGGCCAGCGCCGAGACGACCGGCGGTGAGTCGACGGTAAACTCGAAGACACTCTCCGACCCGCCGTCGCTGACGTGGCTGGCGCTCTCGACGCGGTCGGCCGACCCTGCGGCCGCCACCACCCGCTCCGGCTCGGCGGTCTCGGCCACGAACAGCATCACCACCGAGCCGTCGTCCTCGTACAGGGTCCCCTCGTAGGACAGTGTACAGTCGAGCTGACGGGCGATATCGCCGAAAAACAGCTCGTCGGCGGCCATCGACACCTCCATCTCGATGACCCGGTCGGTGGCGAGGATTCGGCGCCCCTCGATGGCGTTGATGGCGGTCGACGCGAACTGTGCGAGCACCTGCAACACCGCGAGTTCACGCTCGTCGAAGACGTTCGGGTCCTCGGCATAGACGACCAGCACGCCGTACTCGGTGTCACCGTAGGCGAGGGGGAATGCGGCGAGTGCCCCACCGGCCGACAGCGCGCCCCGGTGGACGGCGGCCAACTCGTCCCCGCCAAGCTCAGCGTCGACCTGCAGCT
Source organism: Salinirussus sp. (assembly GCA_028275005.1). GTDB lineage: Archaea > Halobacteriota > Halobacteria > Halobacteriales > Haloarculaceae > Salinirussus. The sequence continues at coordinate 3,521 of JAQCNN010000286.1, read as the reverse complement.
CCCCCGTCTGGACGGCCCGGACCGCCGGGTCGGAGCCGCCGAGGTCGGCGGCGGCGTTCTCCCGGAGGTCGACGTCGTCACCGGCCGCCGCCGGCACCAGCGTCTCCGTCCGGAGGTCGACCCGACCGACCCAGGCGCCGGCGTACGCGTCGACCTCGGTCAGCCGCTCACAGACCGCCCGTTCGGTCTCCGCTCTGGTGTTTGCCTGGAGCACCGCCTCCGTAACCGTGTGCACAAGCCCGTCGATGCGTGACATCAGGTGCTCGAGCTCGCGGCGCTTCTCGCGGGCCCGCAACTCCGCCAGCTTCCGCTGTGTGATATCGATGTGTGCGACGACGACGCTCCCGGCCTCGTGGTCCGGCAGCGCGGCCGCCCGCATCAGAAACCAGTGTTTCTCCTCCTCGGAGTGACAGGGGTACTCCAGGGTGAACACGTCCTGTTCGCCCTCGATGACCGCCTCTAACCCAGCAAGCGCCCGGGCGGCGTCCTCGTCGGCCGAGACGTCCATCGACTCGAAGTAGTTGGTCCCGACCATCTCCCCCGGCTGGCCGCCCATCCCGGCGAACTCCCGCCACGCGCGGTTGGTAAAGAGGATCGTCCCCTCCCGGTCCAGCACCGCGATATTGAACGGCAGAGTGTCGAGAGTGAGGCGGGCGAGGGAGTCTTGCTGGATCATATCAGTGCCGTTGCCTATACCAATCCGGGCTGGATTCGGTATAAAGGTGCCGAAGGAAGCCGCCCGTCTGGCTTCCGTCCCCCGGTTCACCCCCAGTTGTGTAACGCGTCCCGGAAGACCGACGCCACGTCCGCGGCGGTCACGGGCCGGGGGTTACACCGGAGCAACCGCTGCTGGGTGTCGACGGTCTGCTCGGCTAGCCACCCGATGTCGTCCTCCGTGACCCCTGCCAGGTCGTGCAGCCCGCTCGGGAGGACACCGAGGTCCTGCTGGAGTTGCAGGAACGCCTCGCGGGCCCGGTCGGCGGCCGCCCGGGTCCCCAGCCCGTCGGTGTTCGCCCCCAGCAGGTCCGCGAGCGCGGCGAACCGCTCGGGGTCGCTGGCGGCGTTGTACCCCAGTGTGCTCGCCGGGGTCAGCACCGCGATGGTCTCGCCGTGGTACGTGTGATACCGGTTGCCAACGGGGTAAGCCATCGCGTGACAGAGACTCGCCCCCGCCGTCAGCCCCGCGATAGCGCCGTACAGCGCCCCTTTCAGCAGTCCCGTCCGCGCGCTCAAGTCGTCGCCGTTGTTGACCGCCGCCCGGACGTTCCCCGAGAGCAACTCGATGGCGCGCTCGCTGAACAGCTCCGTGAAGCCGGTTCGGCCGGCGTAGACCGGGCGGTCCGCCGGGTCCGTCGGCCGCAACAGGTCGTCGAAGGCGTGGGTGGTGTACCCCTCCATCGCGTGACCCAGCGCGTCCATCGCCGTCCGCGCGGTGACGTCGGGCGGCAGCGACGTGGTCAGTGTCGGGTCGAGCACCGCCGCGTCCGCGCGGACACTGTTGCTCGAGATCCCCTCCTTTATCTCCTTCTCCTCGACGGAGAGGATCGCGACCGGGGAGATCTCCGACCCGGTCCCCGCCGTCGTCGGTAACAGGACCAGCGGGGGGCCGCTCTCGGTGAGGTCCTCGCCCGCGCCGGTGGGCTCCGCGACGTAGTCAAGCGGCGACCCGCCGTTGGCAACGACCGCCCGGGTCGCCTTTGCGGTGTCCATACAACTCCCGCCGCCGAGCCCGACGTAGAAGTCGTAGCCGCCGTCCCCCTCCTCGCGGACGAAGGACAGACACGCCGTCACGTCCGCGACCGAGGGCTCGCGCGCGCAGTCGTCGTAGATGTCGACGTCGAAGCCCCCGTCCTCGATGGCGTCGGTGACGCGGTCGGCGTGGCCCAGGCCCACGAGCGTCCTGTCGGTGACCACCAGCCCCCGGTCACCCTCGACGACGCCAAGCGAACGAAGCTGGCGACCCAGTTCCTCGACGGCGCGTGCGCCGACACGGATCTCGGGCAACTGGACGTTCCAGACCGTCTCCGGCTCTAGCCCGTGTGGCTCGGCCGAGACCGACCGCCCGTCACTCATCGGCCCGCCTCCTGGTGGTGTTGCATATCCTGACCCGTTCGTGAGCCCGCGTAATAAACGCCGGCCCCCGGCCCGCTCGTGGCTCACCCCGCCCGCGAGAGGGTCTCCCCCTTCGCGTGTTGCTCTGTCCCCGCTCGCCGGCTTGGAGGGCCCGGCCGCGCTGGTCCCTACTCCTCGACCACTTCGAGTCCGCGGTCGTTCACGGCCGACGGGTCCAGCCCAACCTCCTCGAGGAACTTCTTGTACTCGCGCTCGCACTGCTCTGCGTCCTTCTGCCGGTCGCTGGCCCGCTCACACAGCGCGATTAGCTCCTCGGGCACCTCGTTGGTGTGGACGATCCAGTGGTTGATCAGGTCCGACAGCCGCCGGATCGGGGAGGTGAAGTGGCCGTAGATCTCGAAGTTCAGGGCGTGGTGACCCCCGAAGGGGTCGTTCATGTACTTCGCGCGTGGCATCACCTTCATCACCGCCCACTGGATGCTGTCGAGCTGGCGCTCGGGCGCCTGTTCGAGCGTGGCGTTGACCGCCTTCCGTGGGTCGTCCCAGGCACCGCCGGGGATGGAGACGCCGTTGAGCTCCTGGATCTCCTGGAGGGCCTCGTCCCACTCCTCCGGGCTGGGCTGGGGGTGGACCCGGTACATCGCCTCGACCCCGCGGTCCCACATCAGCTCGTGGGTGACCGCCTTGTTTGCCTTCAGCATACACTCCTCGATGATGGTGTGTGCGCGGTCCCGGCTGGGGTTCAGGACGAGCGAGCCCTCCTCCTTGCGCTGTTCGTGCATCCGGTCGGCCAGCTTCCAGACCTCCCGGGTCTTCACGGCCAGGTCGACGGACTGGTCCTCCAGCAGGTCACCCGCCGTCTCGGGCTCGTCGAGGATCCCCTCGGCCTCCGTGTAGGTCAGCCGGGCGTCACTTCTGATGACAGACTTGTAGATATCGATAGACTCGTACCCCAGGTCCTCCTCGTCGAGGTGCATCTCCACCGTGTGTGCAAGGCGGTCCTCGTTTGGCACGAGCGAGCAGACCGTCTCCGCCAGCACCGGCGGGAGCATGTGGACGGTGTAGCCCGGCAGATACACCGTATTGGCGCGCTCGACGGCGGCCTCCCACATCGCTGTGTCCGACGAGACGTAGTGTGTCACGTCCGCGATGTGGACCCAGAGGACGTACTCCCCGTCCCGCTTCTCGATGGAGATGGCGTCGTCGAAGTCCTGGGCGTCGACGGGGTCAGTCGTCCAGGTCGTCAGCTCGCGCAGGTCCGCCCGGTCGTCGACCGCCGACTGAATCTCCGCCTCGACATCCTCGGTGCGGGCCTCCGCCTCCGCGATAACCTCCGGGGGGAACCCGTCCGGGATGGAGAACTTCTCGAAGAGTTCCTCCCGCTTGTTCTCGATGTGACGGGCAACCTCGGGGTCGACCTCGACCGGCCCCTGCCCCTCGATGGTCCC
>JAQCNN010000278.1 GCA_028275005.1 Salinirussus sp. | reverse complement strand
ACGGCGTAGCCGCCGACCCCGAGGACAAAGAGCGTCCACAGGAAGAGGACGTCCTCGTTGCCGCTGTGGGCGCCCCAGAGTCGCTCCATCGAGAGGCCGTGTCGGCGGTAGATGGCGACCCCGATGCCGATGACAAAGAGCAGCCCCATCGCATCGACGATAAAGGAGTAGGAGAGATAGAAGTCACCGACAAAGAACGATTCCCCGGTCAGCGGCCGCCAGAGGTCGATATCGATCCCGAGGATCGTCGTGGCGATCAGGAGTGTGAGAAAGCCCCAGAACACGAAGATGTGCCAGAGGCCGGCGAAGGTGTCCCCGCTGAACAGCGTCCGGTTGGAGAACATGTCGGTCACCCCCTTCCGGAGGCGTGTCGAGACGGAGCCCACACGCTCGAAGGGGTCCTCGCTCGCGGCGCGGTAGCTGTTGACCCGGCGGGCAATCCCGACCAGCAGGATTAGGATGGCGACGACCGCCAGATAGTAGAAGACAGCCTTGCCGGTGGGGCCGATCTGCCAGAACGTCTCCCGGGTCACCTCCGCCTGTAGGGGGACCATCATTCGAACTGTGCTGTGAGTTCGGGGACCACCTCGAAGAGGTCGCCGACGATACCGTAGTCGGCGACGTCGAAGATCGGCGCGTCGGGGTCCTCGTTGACCGCGACAATGGTGTCGGCGCTGCTCATCCCGGCGAGGTGCTGGACCGCACCGGAAATGCCGATTGCGACGTAGACGTCGGGCGTCACGACCTTGCCGGACTGGCCGACCTGACGGTTCTGTGGGAGCCAGCCGTTGTCGACGATCGGCCGCGAGGAGGCAAGCGTCGCCCCCAGCGCGTCGGCCAGGTCCCAGACCATGTCGAGATTCTCCTCCTCCTCGATCCCGCGGCCGATGGAGACGATGAACTCCGCCTCGCCGATGTCGACGTCGCCGCCGGCGACCTCCTCGAAGCCGGTGACGGTCGACCCGATGGCCTCCTCGTCGATGGCGGCGTCGAAGGCCTCGACCACAGCGTCGCCGGCCTCGGTTGCCTGCTCCCACTCGGTGGGGCGAAGCGTCACCGCGGCGCGGTCACCGGTTACCTTGATATCGGCTTCGACCTTCCCGCCGTAGGTCTCGCGGGTGACCGACAGCGAGCCGTTGTGGCTGAAGTCGATGACGTCCGTCGCCAGCGGCAGGTCGAGCGAGGTCGCCACGGCGGGCGCGTAGTCGAGCCCGTTGACCGTGTGTGGCATGACCAGATACTGCGGGTCGAGGTCGGCGTAGAGCTGTTCGACGGCCTGGCTGTAGACGTCGTGGTTGAACTCCTCGCCGTGCTCGACGGTGTGAATGGCGTCGACGCCGGTGCGGTTGACCGCCTCGGCGTAGGCGTCGACGTCACCGCTGATGACCGCGACGTGAAGCTCCCCGCCGTTGGCGTCGGCGAGCTCCCGGCCGGCGGTGACCAGTTCGTGGCTGACGGGGCGGAGTTCCCCCTGGCGGTGTTCGGCGACGGTCAGAACGTCGCTCATCCCTCGACCACCCCCTCGTCCTCGAGGAGGTCACCCAGCTGCTCGGCCTGCTCGCCGGCGTCACCCTCGAAGAGCGTGGTGTTGCTCTCGGACTCGGGTTCGGCGATCGACGTCAGCGTCAGCTTGCTGCCGAGGTCGGCGAGGTCGATATCTAGCTCGTCGGGCGTGTAGACGTCGAGGGGCTTTGACTGAGCCTGGCGGATCCCCCGGAGGCTCGCGTAGCGGGGCTCGTTGATCCCCGTCTGGATACTCAACACGGCGGGCAGGTCGACGTCGGTCAGCTCCTCGACCCCACCCTCGAGCTCGCGGTGGACCGAGGCGACCCCTGCCGCCTCGTCCAGGTCGAGGTCGTTGACGACGGCAGCCCACTGGTAGTCGACGGTCTCGGCGAGTGCGACCCCGGTCGCGCCGAAGGCGTCGTCACCACCCTGCACGCCGGTCAACACGAGGTCCGGCTCGACCTCCTCGACGGCACCGGCCAGTAGCTGGGCCTTCATCGTCGGGTCGAGGACGTCCGCGTCGGCCAGGTCGTCGTCCCACACCCGGACCGCGCGGTCGGCCCCCTTCGCCAGCGCCTGCCGGATCGTCTCCTCGCTGCGCTCCGGGCCGATGGTCGCCGTGACGACCTCCACCTCGTCGTCCTCGGCGGCCTCGCTGAGCTGGACGGCTTCCTCGACAGCGTAGTCGTCCCACTCGTTGAGCTCGTATGAGACGTACTGTTCGCTGATGCCGAGTCCGTCGATCTCGAACTCGTCGTCGACCATCTCGTCCTCTTTGACTGTTACCAGTACTCGCATACCTTTGGGTGGGAATCATCCGGATTAAGCGTTTCCGTTCCTATCACGGCGCCGACGGACCCCGGCGCCCCGCAACGGCCGGTGTGAGCCGGGCGGTCACCGCCGG
>JAQCNN010000272.1 GCA_028275005.1 Salinirussus sp. | reverse complement strand
TCGAAGGGGCCCATCGGGAACCCCTCGGTGTACTTCATCGCCGAGTCGACCTCCCGCATGGAGTGTTCGCCGCGGTGGACCATCCAGGCCGCCCCCTCGCCGTAGGGGCGCATCAGCCGGTTCACGATGAACGAGGGGATATCCATCTTACAGCGGATCGGCGTCTTGCCGAAGGATTCGATGAGCGCCTCGGCGGTATCGCCGACCGCCGTCGGGGCGTGTTCGGTCATGATGACCTCCACCAGGTCCATCAGCATCGGCGGGTTGAACCAGTGGGTGCCGACGACCTGGGCCGGGCGGTCGGTCACCTCGGCGAGCCGGGTGATGTTCAGCCCGGAGGTGTTCGTCGAGAGGATCGCCTCCTCCGGTGCGACCTCGTCCAGTGTCTCGAAGATGCCTTCCTTGACGGCCTGCTGTTCGACGGCGGCCTCGGTGACGAAGTCGGCGGTTTCGACGGCCGCCGCCTGGTCGGTGGTGAAGGTGAGTCGGTCGAGGGCAGCCGCCGTGTCAGCCTCGGTCACGTCGGGGTCGTTCTCGGCGGCTTTCTCGTAGGACCACTGGATCCGCTCGCGGGCCTCCTCGAGTTGTGACTCGTCGATGTCGTTGACCGCGACGTCGTAGCCGGCCAGCGCGGCAACCGCGCCGATACCCCGCCCCATCTGTCCGCTGCCAATAACCGCGACCTCCTGGATGTCGTCGATATCGACCACCATGTCCGACGGGACTCCGAGCACCCTGATAAAACCTGTGAGAGGGCGCGGCGAGGACGGCTCCCCTCCGCTACCGCCCGGGCCGCCGACCGGTCATACGTCCAACAGCTTTGTTGCGCCCCCGCCAAGCACCTGCCCGAGTTCCGCCTCCGTGAGCGCGTGTTCGTCCCCGCGGTCGGCCAGCGCGCGTGTGGCCCCGAGCCACTCCTCCTTCGGGTAGGCGGCGTCGAAGGCGGGGTCGTCGGTCCCCCAGTGGACCCGGTCGGCCCCCAGGGCGTCGACAAATCGCCGGACCGCTGTCGCGAACTCCTCGGGGTACTCCTCGGCACGGCCCTGCCAGCCCGAGACGTCCACGCGCAGCCGGGTGTTGACGTTGACGTCCGCGACCGCGAGTAGCTCGCGCCACCAGCCAAGCGAGAGGTGGGCGACGACCAGGTCAAGCTCCGGAAAGTCGGTCACCACCTCGTCGACGTGGGTCGGGTGGGAGTACTTGCTGTAGAGCGGGGCGGCGATGGGGCCCGAGTCGGTCAGGACCGGGGCGTCGCGTTCGGTACACAGTTGGAGGAGGCGGTAGGTCTCGGGGTCGTGGAGGTGAAAGCCGGAGGTGGGGTGGAGTTTCAGCCCCTCCATCCCCCAGTCGTCCAGCGCGGTCCGCACCAGGTCGACGGCAAACTCCCGGCGGGGGTCGACCGTCACGAACCCCGTGAGTTCGTCGTGGTCGTTGGTGAAGTCGGCCACCGTGCGGTTGTACTCGCGGACCGAGAGCGGCGGGTCGCCGAGCGGGATCCCCCAGTCGAGCCCGAAGACCACCTGGTGGTCGACCCCCGCCTCGTCCATCCGCTCTAGGAGGGTCTCGCCGGTCGGGTCCCAGTAGGTGGGGATATACTCCTCCCGGACCCGGTCGGGGTCGGGGTCGCGGCCACCCTTCTCCATCTCGCGGACGATGATGTCGGCCATGGCCTCCCAGTACGCCTCCGGGAGCCAGTCCTCGGCCCACCAGTGGGAGTGGATGTCGACGACCTGTGACATGCCCTGTCAGGGGAGGGCGCAGGGCATATAGGTGGCGGTCGGCCACGGGTCGGCGACCCACTACAGCTAATACCCGTCCAGTCGAACCACGGCCGTGCCCAACGTACTCGTCGTCTCCAGCTCCTCACACCCCGTCGAGGTGGAGACCTTCGCCGAGGCGCTCGGCCCGGACTACGCGGTCTCGGAACTCGAACTCCCGCCCGGAACGCTACACGTTCGTGCGGACGACGAGCTCTCTGCTGCCCTCGAAGGAAAGGACGCGGTCTTTCTGCGGGCCGGCGAGGTCACGGAGCCGGTCATCGAGTCTGCCGACAGTCTGGACGTGGTCGCCGTCCACGGGTCGGGGTACGACCACATCGACATCGAGGCGGCGACCCGGAACGGTGTGGTCGTCCTCCACAACCCCGAGGGGCCGGGGCCGGCGGTCGTCGAGCACACCGTCGGGATGGTGGTCACACTCCTCCGGGGTTGGCCCGAGCGTTTCGAGCGGACGGCCGCCGGCGAGTGGTCCCGGGACCCGGTGCTCGAACTCGGTCAGCGGACGGTCGGCGTCGTGGGGCTGGGCTTTGTCGGCTCGCGGGTCGCACGGGCGGTCTCGGAGACCTTCGGCGCGGACGTACTCGGCTACGACCCCTACGTCACCGGCGACCTGGAGACCGGCCGGTGGCCACGGGTGACACAGGCCGAGATGGAGGCGACAGGGGTCGACTTCGTCGGCCGCGAGGAGCTGTTCGAGCGGGCGGGGCTGGTGACACTGCACACCCCGCTGACCGACCGGACCGAGGGGATGGTCGGGCCGGCCGAACTCGACGCACTGGCCGGCGACTATCTCATCAACACCGGCCGCGGGGCAGTCGTCGACCAGACTGCGCTGCAGGAGGCGATGGCCGAGGACCTCCTCGCCGGTGTCGCACTCGACGTCCTCGAGGAGGAGCCACCTGCCGGGGACGACCCGCTTCTGTCGCACCCGGACGTCCACGTCACACCACACATCGCCAGCGCGACCGACGGCTACCCCCCACGGGCGGCCCGGGCCGGTGCGGAGAAGATCCGGGCAGTGCTCGGGGGCGAGCGTCCGGCGACCGTGGTCAACCCCGAGGTATAAGCGAGCGGGCGGAGCACGTGGGGTATGGTCACACCCAGGTCCCGGCCGACACCCCCCGAGACCGTCGTCTGTTTCGACCGCGACTGGACGGTGTCGGTCAACCCCCACCCCGAAAGGGAGTCGGTCCCGCTGTCGTGGGTGAAACACTTCGCCCACGAGCGGCCGGACGTGGATGTCTGGGCGACCGGAAACCAGCGCCTGCGGGCGGAGGCCGCCATCCCAGGTGTCGACGCCGCAAAGCGGATCCGCGCCGACCTCCGGACCCCCGAGACGGACGACACCATCGTCGACCCGGTGACGGGGCGGGACGTGTCACAGCCGGAGACGAGCCCCAGCCGCCGGGACAGGCTGCGGCTGGTCAGGGCGCTGTACGCCGACCACACCGACGCTGTCGACCGGTTTCTCGTCGTCGACGACGTCGACCTCACCGACATGGAGCCGGAGGGGTGGACCCACTACCACTCCTGGGAGTTCGTCCCTGCGGCGGCGGCGGGCGAGACGCCGGTCGCCGCGCCCGACTCGACCCCGTTTACCGACACGCCCGCGCCACGGGCCACCGAGGAGCGGGATATCCACCCGTCGGCGTTCGACCCGCGGGAGCCGGGGTGACCGCGGTCGTTGCCCAGTGTTGGGAGGGCCGGAACGGATTCAAGGCTCGGGGCCATTCAGGCAGGCAGTATGAGACTCACACAACGGGGTCGGTCGGCGACGCGGCCGGCGGTGAGACGGTGAACGCCGCAAACTTCGGACCGCTCGCCGAGGACGAACCCGTCTGTGGCGCCTGTCGGCCGGGCCATCTCGGCGCCGACCTGGCGCACTGGACGGGGCTGTTGCACGAGCGCGGTGTCTCGACGGTCGTCTGCCTGCTCTCGGAGGGTGAGAGCAAACGCTGGGGGCTGCCGGACGCCTACGACGACCGCTTCGAGACCGCACACCTGCCCATCCGTGACCGTCACCTCCCCGAGCGCGACCGGCTCGCGGAGACGCTCGACTTTCTCGACCGGGCGACGGAGAGCGGTCGGGTCGCGCTCCACTGTAACGCCGGCCTCGGTCGGACCGGTGTGGTGGGCGCGGCCTGGCTCGCCCGGCAGGGGTACGCGCCCCAGGAGGCCGTCGAGGCCGTCGAGAGCGCGCCCGCACCACGGGCGCCACGGGAGGCGGTCCGGGAGGGCAACGCGACCGAGGCCGACCTGTATGACCTGCTGTCGGTAGTCTGAACCCGGGTCGTGTCTACCGCACGAGATAGCCGCCGTCGATGAGGACCGAGGTCCCGGTCACGTACGAGGCGGCCTCGGAGGCGAGGTAGACGGCGAGTGGCGCGATCTCCTCGGGGTCCGCAAACCGGTCGAGAAGCGTCTCCTCGCGCCACTGCGGGGGGCGTAACTCCCCCGACGGGAGCATCTCCGTCTCGACGTAGCCTGGGTTGATGTTGTTGACGCGGATCCCGTACTCGGCCCACTCCGAGGCGAGCTGGTTTTTCATGCCTTCGAGGGCAGCCTTCGAGGACTGGTAGCTGACCTGGTGTTGTGGGTAGTTGGCCATGAACGCAGACATCGAGGAGACGTTGATCACCGAGCCGCCATCCCCCGCCTTCATCCGGCGGGCGGCGTGTTTCGCACAGAGAAAGGCGCCGGTGGTGTTGACCTCAAGCGTCCGGCGGAACGTCTCGGCGTCCATCTCCTCGGCCGGGTCGGTCGCGGAGATGCCTGCGTTGTTCACGAGGACGGTCAGGCCACCGAACTCCTCGACGGTCTCGGCGACCAGGGCCTCGACTACGGCCTCGTCGGTCACGTCGGTCGGGACGGCGAGGGTGTCCGCACCCGTCGCCTCGGCGATATCGGCGGCGGCCCGCCGGCCGTCCTCGGCGTCACGGTTCGCGACGACGACGTTCGCGCCGACGTCCGCGAGCCCCTCGGCGATGGCGTAGCCGATCCCACGGCTGCCGCCGGTGACGATAGCCGTCTTCCCGTCGAGTCTGAACCGGTCAAGCAGTGCCATTGCCTATCCGTTTCGGCCGGCTGTTATAAGCGTAGCGTCACGGGGTCCAGCCGACGGGGTCACGACACCGGCGGCTACACCGTGGCGAGCCAGTCGAACAGTCGTGTCCGCAGCTGGCGCTCGGCCGCCGCCGAGAACCGGTGGCCTTCCCCCTGGACTCGCTCCAGTAGGACATCCGTCTCCAGGGCCGCCGCGGCCGCGAAGCTGTCCGCGACATCGACCGAGTCGTCCGCGCTTCCGTGGACGACCAGGACCGGACAGTCGACGGCCCCGACCACGTCCGTGAAGGGGTGGTCGGCGAGGTCGTCGAAGAAGCGGCTCTCGACCGTCTGGCCGGTCTCGAAGGTCAGTGACCCCTCCCGTTCGACCTCGTGGCGGGCCTCGGCGAACGTGTGATTGTACGTCACGGGTGCCCGCGTGGCGACAGCCTCGACGGTCAGGTTACCGTTCTCACCGCCGGAGTCGCCATTGGCGGCCGACGCCGCCGTGTGGAAGGCCACCTTCCCGCCGAAGCTGGACCCAAAGAGCACGACCGAGTCGGGCCCAAAGTGTGCGAGCACTGCCCGCAGGTCGGCTCTCTTGTCCGAGAGTGTCTGGTCGACGAAGTCGCCGTCGGCCTCCCCACACCCTCGAAAGTCAAAGCGGACGGCGTCGTACCCCTCGCGGGTCGCCCGCACACAGCGTTCCTCGTAGCTCCCCGACTTGTCACTGAGAAAGCCGTGACAGTAGACGAGCAGGGGCGGGCCGTCGACAGCCACGCTACCCGGGTCGGGACGGTCCTCGGGCGTGTGGTGGACGGCTACCACCCGCTCCCCGTCGGCGACCGGGATGGCGTGGCTGGTCGGCATCAGGCGTCGACGAGTTCGAACTCGAGACGGTCGACATCGGCGCCTTTCGAGGTCCGGTCGAGGACGGAGATGTGACCGACCGTACCCAGCCGGTCGACGTGGGTGCCACCACAGGGGCAGATGTCGAAGTCCTCGATCTCGACGACCCGGAGCGGGTCGACGTGGTCCGGGATGAGGTCCAGTTGCGTGCGTCCTTCCGGGGTCTCCGCCTCCACCTGCTCGCGCGGGCGCTCCGCCTTCGAGACCGCCAGGTCACGGTCGAGGACGGCGTTTGTCTCGCGCTCGATGGTCTCGATGTCGGCGTCGTCGAAGTTGGCGGGCTCGAAGTCGATCCGCGAGCGGTCCTCGTGGATCTGGTTGCCCGCGGTCGTCGCGTCGAACTCGGCGAGGACGACCCGCGAGACGACGTGCTGTGCGGTGTGCATCCGCCGGAGCGCCGCCCGTCGCCCGGCGTCGACCGCCCCGGCGACTGTCTCGCCAACCGCCGGAAGTGTCCCCTCGACGGTATCGAGATAGTGACGAACGTCGCCGTGGTTCTTCCGGACGTCGCGGACGGTCGCCTCGCCACCGTCCCAGGAGAGGGTGCCGCGGTCGGCGGGCTGGCCGCCGCCTTCGGGGTAGAAGTAGGTCCCCTCGAGGATGATGTACTCCTCGGCCGCCTCGGTGACTGTCGCCTCGAACTCCGTGACGTCGTCGGCGTCAGGGAGGTACAGCAGCTCTGTCATACGCCCCTTTGGCGCCCGGGTGACAAAAGGAGCGAGGTCACAGGGGCGGGTGCTAACGGGAGTCCGGGGGCGGTGTCACGCCGAGGACCGGTCGGTGAGACGCCTACGCTATACCGCTCCAGCCCCTACGGTAGGTATGGTCGAAGTCACGTATCACTGCCCCTACTGTGGGGCGGTGACCGGCGTCGAGCGGGAGGGGTATCTCGATGACAAGTGTGTCAGCCGCGAGCCACTCGACGGGTGGGAGTACGCCGCCCCGACCGACGGTGTCGAGACGGTCGAGGCCGCCGACGGCGTCGAGTTCGTCTGTCTGGGCAGTGAGGACGGGGCGGACACCGAGGCATCGGAGCCAGCGGGGCCGGTCGACGGCGGCGGCGCGAACGACCCCGACCCCGAGAAGGAGGGCTGTGGGCGGACCTTCTATCTCAGCTTCGTCCGGTACGAGGACGGACGGCCCGTCGACCACCGGACGCCGAACATCGACCCGCCACGGTTTGACTTCCAGGACTGAACGGGCGACGCCCTCGACTGCCGGCCCCGGCCCTCTGCCGGCGGAGCCGACGAGACCGCCGCGCGGACGCCAAACGGTTAGACGCGCCCGGCCGAAACCGGGGGTATGGACACGGCGCGTTACTTCCGGCGTATCGGTGTCGACCCCGGGGCGGTCGCCGTCGACTGTGCGACCCTCCAGCGGCTCCAGCGGGCCCACGTTGAGGCGGTCCCCTTCGAGAACCTCGCCATCGTCGGCGACCCCTTCAGGGCGGGGCGTGGCGAGGGGGTCACCCTCGACCCCGACGCACTCTACGAGAAAATCGTCACCCGTGAGCGGGGCGGCTACTGTTTCGAGCTCAACGGGCTGTGTGCCGGCCTCCTCCGTGCGGTTGGCTTTGTGGCCGACCGGGTCGCCGCCTGCGTGCTCGACGACGACGGGAGTGTCGGCACGCCGGCGAATCACCACGCGAATATCGTCGACCTGGACCGGCGGTATCTCGTGGACGTAGGGCTTGCGACCCCGCCGCTTCGCCGCCCACTCCCGCTTGCGGGGGCGGTCCGGACCGACCGGGCAGGGCTCGACTGGCGGGTCGTCGACAGCGACCGGCCCGACGCCGCCCACCTGGTGCAGTTCCGGCAGCCCGGCGAGGGGTGGACCGACCGGTACGTCCTCCAGGAGCAACCCCGGGAGCTCTCGTACTTCCGGGCCTCGTGTGACTACCTCTCGACGGCCCCCGAGTCGCCGTTTACCGGCGACCCGGTGGTTACCGTCGGGACCGAGGACGGCTACAAGCGACTCGACCGGGGGACGCTGACGGTCTACCAGGACGGCGCCGAGACCGAGCGAACGGTCACAGACGAGGAGTGGCACGACGTGCTGGCCGCGGAGTTCGGGCTACGGGTCGAGGGCACAGAGTGACCGAGGGGGTCACCGGTACGCACTAACTCGCCGGGCCCCAACGACAGCAAAATGCCGGAGAAGCGCACCGAGGGGGTAGGGCCACTCGACGGCTTCCGGCAGTTCTTCGCGCTCCGGCGGGACGTGCTCGTGCTCTCACTGGCGATGTTCGCGTTCAGCCTGGCCTTCCAGATGACCAGCCGCTTTCTTCCGCGGTATCTCGAGTTGCTGGGTGCGTCCGGCCTCCTCGTCGGCCTGTTCGGGACAGCGGGGAACATCGTCTCGGCGGTCTACCCGTACCCCGGCGGCGCCATCTCCGACCGGGTCGGCTCGCGGGCGGCGCTGACGCTGTTTGGCCTGCTCGCCACCGCCGGCTTCGCGGTCTGGCTCGTCGCCCCCTCGGTCGGGGCGGTGACAGTTGCCGGTCTGACCGTCGAGCCGTGGGTTTGGGTGTTCGTCGGCCTCCTGTTCGCCCAGGCCTGGAAGTCATTCGGGCTGGGGGCGACCTTTGCGGTAGTCAAACAGGCCACCGAACCCTCCCGGCTCGCGGCCGGCTTCGCGAGCACCGAGACCGTCCGCCGGACCGCCTTCCTGCTCGGGCCGGCGCTGGCGGCAGTGCTCATCGGTCTCAGCCCCGTCTTCACCGCCAGCTTCCGGTACGTCCTCGGGGCTGCGGTCGTCTTTGGCGCGGCCGGGACCGTTGCCCAACACGTACTCTATGACGCCGGCGCGGACACGCTGGGTGACTCCTTCGCCGGCCTCGACCAGGTCCGCCAGGACCTCCGGGAGATGCCCGCCCCACTGCGCCCACTGCTGGTCGGTGACACCCTCGTCCGCTTCGCCAACGGGATGGTCTACGTCTTCTTCATCCTCGTCGTCACGGACCGCTACGGGGTGGGCCTGGAGACGACGCTCTCGGCCGGCGGCGTCTCCTACGCCCTCGACCTCTCGCCGGCGGCGTTTTTCGGGCTCCTCCTCTCCCTGGAGATGGCCGTTGCACTGCTGGTGATGGCCCCTGCCGCGAAGGCGGCCGAACGGGTCGGGCTCAAGCCCGTCGTCGCCCTCGGGTTCGCCGTCTACGCCCTCGTTCCACTGCTGCTGACCGCCGCCCCCCCGACCGCGCTCGCGATGGTGCTGGTCTTTGCGTTCTCGGGGCTGCGCTTTGCCGGTCTCCCCGCGCATAAGGCGCTGATCGTCGGCCCCGCGGAGGCAAACGCCGGCGGCCGGGTGACGGGCAGCTACTATCTCCTGCGGAACACGGTCGTGGTCCCGAGCGCCGCGCTGGGCGGGTATCTCTGGGAGTTCGTGAGCCCGGAGGTCGCCTTCACCCTCGCGGCCGCCATCGGTCTCCTCGGCACCGGCTATTTCGTCGTCCTCGGCGAGGAGTTCGAGGCGTACCGGTAGCCACGGGGCCGCTCGGTGTCGGCCCCGATTCCTGTCGTATCTATACCATGAGCTCCCGGCGGATGGCGTGGATTTAAGTACACGCTCGTTCTGCCATCCGGCTGCAGTGACGCACAGAGGGCACAGTAACGGGACGGGACAGGGGAAACGTAACGGACCTGACAGCAGCCAGGAGCGCGCGGCGGTGACGCCGAGTCGGCGGGCACTGCTGACGGCGCTGGGGGCCGCGGCAATGCCCACAGTGGCTGGCTGTTCAGGGTCCAGCAATCAGACGCCGGCCGACACACAGGCCGAGACTGACACCGATTCCGAGACACCGATGCAACAGATGACCGACACGCCGCAGACGGACAGCCCGGAAGTCGACCCACGCTTTGGATACGTCGGGAGCGGCAGCGAGGAGCCCCCGGTAACGCCCGACCACACCGTCAATATGGTCATCAGGCCACGGGAGGACGCCTGGCTGCCGGAGTTCTACTTCGACCCGGTCGGGCTGGCGGTCGAACCGGGTGACACCGTCCAGTTCAATATGGCGTCGCCACACCACAACGTGAACGCCTACCACCCCGCGTTCGGCTACACCCAGCGGATCCCCGAGGGGACACCGCCGTACTCGTCGCCGGTGATGGTCCCCGGGGACTACTGGCTGAAGACCTTCGAGACCGAGGGGGTCCACAATATCATGTGTGCTCCACACGAACTGTTCGGGATGGTCGGGAGTGTCGTGGTCGGCTCCCCGACCGGCCCCGGGTCGAACCCGGTCGGCGAGGCACCGAAGCCGACCGAGCAGTCACGGCCCCCGGAGTTCACCGCCGGGCTCGTTCTCAGCGACCCCGCACTCGACCCCGAAAACGTCGCCAGCGCCGGGACGGTCTCCTGGAGCGAACTCCGGCCGGAGAGCAAGGAACCGCTGCTCGTTCCCCTCGGCGAGGAGTAACTGGCGGCGCCTGTGGCCACGAACGGTCCGCCGGCGCTGTCGGAGAGGCTGTGCTGTCAACCCGGGGTTCGGTCGGGCGGGCGCGGCCCCCGAACCGGCTCGGGGCCGCGCTACGACTCCAGTTCCTCGCGCAGGAGCTGGTTCACGTCCCCGGGGTCGGCGCTTCCCCCGGTCTGTTGCATAACCTGGCCGACGAGGAAGTTCAGCGCGCCGTCCTCGCCGTCGTGGTAGTCGGCGACGGCGTCGGGGTTGGCCGTGATCGCGTCCTCGACAGCGGCCTGGACCGCGTCACCGGAGGTCTTGCCAAGGCCCTCCGCATCGACGACGGTGTCGGGGTCGCGGCCGTCGTCGAGCATCGACCGGAGCACCGTCTCGCGGGCGTTCTTGGCGGTGATCTCGTCGGTGGCGACCAGTTCGACCAGACGCTGTATCTCGGCCAAGCGGTCCTCGACGTCGGTGACCGCCATGTCGCGGTAGTTGAGTTCGCCCAGCAGCTCGTCGGCGACCCACGTGGCGGCGAGGTCGGCGTCGAACGCCGCGGCCACGTCCTCGAAGAAGTCCGCGACCTGCTTTGTGGAGGTGAGTTTGGCCGCCGCCGCCTCGCCGAGGCCGTACTCCTCGCCGAACCGTTCGCGGCGGGCGTCCGGGAGTTCGGGGATCTCGATGCGGGCTTTCCAGTCGGCCACCTCGAGCGGCGGGAGGTCCGCCTCCCGGAAGTACCGGTAATCCTTCTCCTCCTCCTT
>JAQCNN010000264.1 GCA_028275005.1 Salinirussus sp. | reverse complement strand
GGCCGCCAGACACTCGAGGTCGTGGCCGGTCAGCGTCTCCTCGGCCTGCCAGCCGGCGCCGGTTTCGCGCACACGAAGCAGGCGGCCGTCGAGCGCGACGTGGACGGACATATTGGTGGTACTGTCCCCGTTGACTACTCGGTTCGGGTCCGGTCAGTCGTCGCCGGCACCGGCACCGGTCGCCTGCTCGCTCTCACCCTCGCCCTCGAACTCCGGCGCCCCGACGGGCTCCCGGTCGGCGCGTGGCCCCTCCAGGTCCACGTCGGGCAGCAGGTCCCGGAGGTACCGGCCGGTGTGTGACTCCTCGACACGGGCGACCGTCTCCGGGGTGCCGGTGGCGACGACCTCGCCGCCGTGTTCGCCGCCCTCCGGCCCGAGGTCGACGACGTTGTCGGCGTTCTTGACAAGGTCGAGTTCGTGCTCGATGACGACGACGGTGTTGCCCTCGTCGGTCAGCCGATGGAGCACGTCGATGAGCTTGCGCTCGTCGGCCGGGTGTAGCCCCGTGGTCGGCTCGTCCAGCAGATAGAGCGTGTCGCCGGTGTCCTTCTTGCCAAGCTCCTCCGCGAGCTTGACGCGCTGGGCCTCGCCACCCGAGAGGGTGGTGGAGGGCTGACCGAGACGCATGTAGCCCAGGCCGACATCCTTCAGCAGCTTCAGCCGCCGCCGGAGTTGGGTGTGACTCTCGAAGAAGTCGTGGGCCTCGTCGACGGTCATCCCGAGCACGTCCGCGATGGTCCGCCCGCGGAACTCGACCTCGAGGGTCTCGTCGTTGTAGCGGGCGCCGTCACACTCCTCGCAGGGGACCTGGACGTCCGAGAGAAAGTTCATGTCGATCTTGACGGTGCCCTGGCCGCCACACTCCTCACAGCGGCCGCCCTTTACGTTGAACGAGAAGCGCCCCTTCTGGTAGCCCCGCCGGTTTGCGAGGTCGGTCCCGGCGAACAGCTCCCGGACGTAGTCGAAGACGTTGGTGTAGGTCGCCGGATTCGAGCGTGGCGTCCGGCCGATCGGCGACTGGTCGATCAGCCGGACCGTCTCGACCTGGTCTACCCCCTCGATCGCGTCGTGCTCGCCGGGGTCGACGCTCGTGTTGTCGTTCATCTCCCGCGCCAGCCCCTTGTACAGCACCTCGTGCATCAGGGTGGACTTGCCCGACCCCGAGACACCCGTGATCGCCGTGAAACAGCCAAGCGGCAGGTCGACGTCGAGGTCCTCGAGATTGTGCTGGCGGGCACCCCTGACCGTGAGGTGACCGTCTCCCCCGTCCGACCCCTCCCGACGGTCGGGCTCCCGGCGCTCGTCGGGGACCGGGATCGACCGCTCGCCGGAGAGGTAGTCGCCGGTCACCGACTCCTCGGCGGCGAGCACCGTCTCCAGAGAGCCGTTCGCCACGACCTCACCGCCGCGCTTGCCGGGGCCGGGGCCCATGTCGATGACGTTGTCCGCCCGCCGCATCGTCTCGGTGTCGTGTTCCACCACCAGGAGGGTGTTGCCGAGGTCCCGTAGCTCCTCGAGCGTGTTCAGCAGGCGGTCGTTGTCCCGCTGGTGGAGGCCAATCGAGGGCTCGTCAAGCACGTAGAGCACGCCAACCAGCCCCGACCCGATCTGGGTGGCCAGCCGGATCCGCTGGCTCTCCCCGCCCGAGAGCGTCGAGGCCTCCCGGTCGAGCGTGAGATACTCCAGGCCGACCTCGCACATAAAGCCCAGTCTGGCGCGGATCTCCTTGAGGATCTCCTCGGCGATCTTCGTCTGGCGGTCGTCCAGCCGAGCCTCCATCCCCTCGAAGTGGTCGCGGGCGTCGCCGATGGACATCTGGTTGACCTCTGTTATCGAGGTGGCGTCCACGAGGACCGCCCGCGACTCGGCCTTCAGGCGGGTTCCCTCGCAGGCCGGGCAGGTGGTGACGGCCATGAACTCCTCGATGTGCTCGCGGGCCCGGTCGCTGTCGGTCTCGATGTGGCGGCGCTCCAGGTTGTTGATGACGCCCTCGAAGCGCTCGGTCTTCTCGCGGGTGCCGTTTTTTGTCCGCCACTCGAAGTGGACGCGGCTGTCGGTCCCGTACAGAAACTGCCGCCTGATTTCGGGGTCGAGCTCCTCGAACGGCGTCTCGAGTGAGACACCGAAGTGCTCGGCGACGTTGTCCAGTTGCCGGGAGTAGTAGGTCCGGTTGTAGCTCCAGGGCTCGAAGACGTGTTTGAGCGGCTTGGCGTGGTCCTGGACCACCAGGTCCTCGCTGACCTCCTTTGTCGAGCCCAGCCCCTCACACTCCGGGCAGGCGCCGTGGGGGCTGTTGAA
>JAQCNN010000260.1 GCA_028275005.1 Salinirussus sp. | reverse complement strand
GTTCTGTGCATCCTTCCGTGCTTGCTACTAAATAGCGGCTTGTTTCCAAAATCGTCAGTAACGTTGTGCCGCCGCGCCTCGATGTAGTCCGACAGCACTTCGACCACAGTGCTGCTCAGGTTGACCTCACGCTCGCTCTTGTCACGGTTCTTCAACGGAGTCTCTTCCTCGGGCTTGTGTTGAAGCTCGATGTATCCTTCTTCGGCGTCGAAGTTCTCCAGATTCAGACTCCGGGCCGCGCCGATCCTGATCCCAGTAGTCCACAGCACGGAGAATAGCGCGTGCTTCAGCGTGGCGTACTCGTAGGTCCGTAGATACGCCAGAATCTCCTCGGCTGTCTCGGCTTCAATGTGTTCGTCTCTGGTGTTGTCTCTGTCTTTGGGCAGAATCATGTTCTCAGCACTCTCATCATTGACCAGCTCGCGGCCTTCGCACCATCTCAAGAACACCCGCAGATGAGACAGGTTGTTGTAGACCGTGTTCTCGTTCACCTCTTCGTTCCGCTGGAGTCGGTAGTCAGAGACGAGGAAAGGGTCAATGTCGCTCACCACTTCGACTCCTTCTTTATCGCAGTAGTTGAGGAACTGCCGCAGCGACGAGAGAATATTGTATTCTGTACTGTCGCTGATGTCGGGACTGCGTTCTTTGATGTACCGTTCGACCGCTTGCCTCGGGGTAAAGTCTCGGGTCATGTGGGGTCTGATCCGCTGGCTGCCGCCGTCAGTACCCACTTGGCTCCCTCGCACGCGCCCGGTCAGTTTGCGTTGCGGGCCTCCTTCAATTGCGGGCCGCCGAGAGGCGATTTTGCCCCGCAAATCGCCGGAAGGCGGCGAGGAAGCCGGCGGTTCAAATCCGCCCCGGCCTACCCTGCCAGAAACAGACGTAATGAGCGGACGGGTTCGGCGATTCGAGCGCAGAGGGCGAGCGAAGGGCGACTCCGTTGGACACTAGTACGCCTCGATGTCCTGTAGCTCGTACGAGTCAGCATTCTCCGCGGACGGCGCTAAGGCCTCGTATCGCCAGCTTTGCCCCTCCTCCAGACCGGAGGTGTTGGCAAGCGCATCTGCGACCTTCACCCCGGAGCTGTCGAGGACCGACCACGTGAGTTGGACGTACTCGTAGCTGCCACCGCTCTCGTTGCGCGCTGTGCCACGTATGTACAGCGAGCCGATGCTGTCCGCCTCAGCCTCGATATCGTCCTCCAGGACAATCCCCGTTGACTCGTCGTACGCAAACGCGTCCGCGTACGATTCGCCGCCGCTCCCCCCGTCGCTATCGCCGCCGCTACTGCCGCCGCTGTCGCCCCCATCACCGCCGACACTGCCCCCCGCGTCGGTTCCACCGTCATCCTGTGGCCCTGCCGCTGCGCCGATACCGGCCAGTCCAACGACCGCGTAGCCGGAGCTGACCAGAACCTTTCGTCGGGTTGTGCTCTCGTCGCTGATGCCGGGGAGCTTCTCCAAATAACCCATAGTAATACTATCGCGCGACGTGAAATAAGCGTAGGGGCGTACGTATCATATATGATAATATGTGTTTGCTGATCATCTATCGTAGCGTAGACTTTCTCTCCAGGGCGGCGCGACCCGGACTCACACGCGGGCACACAGGAGCAAAGCATAGTTCCATCGGGCGACGGGTGCCCGACCCCTGCGGGATTTTCCGCTCCGGGGTCAAGCAAACAGGGAACACCGCCCTACAAGAGCGGCCTCGACACGTATCTTAGTTCGACTTACTCTTTGCTCGAAGTAACGATTTCGTAATAGGTCTGTTGCCGGAGGTCTGTCGGGCCACCGACAGGGTCGGCGGCGTCGCTGTCGGCCGAGTGTGACATGTAGTACGCCGGTGTATGTGGAACAGGCTGTTCGGGGCCGAGTGCGAGCCCCGACCCTCGCGTCGGTCGTGTACGCCCTCGACAACCCGACGGAGCCGTTATATACTAATAGGCCGGTAAACCCGGTATGGCTGCAGACTCTCGCGGTGCGTTCCGGGGAGCGGTGGGTGCGCTTCTGTGGGTTGCTGGGACGGCACTCGTCGCGCCGCTCGTCGGTGGGGTCCCGCTGGTCGGGGTGGCACAGTTCGTCATCGAGGCCAGTCCGGGGGCGGTCTCGACGACCGCGATAGAGATACTCGGGAAGGGTGCACAGCTGGCGCTGGTCGCGGGGCTTGGCGTCACTGCGCTCGCGGCCGGCGCCGCCCTCGGCGCGTACTCCGCGCGGGTGCCAGACGCGCTCGGACGGCCGGCGGTGCTGATAGTCACGGCACTCGCCGGGACGGCGGCGGTGGTCGCGACGGTCGCCGGCCCCTCGTTGGGGGTCGTCGCGGCAGTGCTACTCGGGGCGCTGCCCGTCGCGGTCTACGGGCTGGCGCTCACCGGAGCCGTGTCCGTTGGTGCGCCGAGGGCGGCCGGCGACCGTCGGCCCTTTCTGGGAGGGCTCGGGGCGGCAGTGCTCGGGCTAGTCGGTGTCGGGGCCGTCTCCGGCGCTCGGACCGTGTTGTCACCGGGGGCGAGCGAGGGCGAGGACAGCGCGACCGAGGCGCTGCCCAAACTCGACGGTGAGGACGCACAGGCGGCAAAAGAGGCTGGAACGACCGACGGGGCCGGGGCCGGGGCGACGGTGACTGCGACCCCGGAGGTGACAGGTGCGGAGCAGGACGGGCAGGTCACCGTCTCGACGGCCGAGACTGACGCCGGCGTTGGCTTCGACTTCGAGGGGATGCCCCAGCCGATAACGCCGCTCGGGTCACACTACGTCGTGGACAAGACCATCGATGACCCGGAGATCGACGGCGAGGACTGGTCGCTGTCGGTCGGCGGGGCCGCCGGCGAGTCCTACGACCTGAGTTTCGGGGACCTGCTCGACCACCCCGAGAGCACCAGTCAGGTCGTCACGATGGTCTGCATCTCGAACCAGGTCGGGGGTGACCTGATCAGCACGGGCCAGTGGCGGGGTGTCCCGCTGCGGACGCTCGTTGAGCGGGCCGCGCCCGGGGACGAACTCGTAGACATCGTCACGAAGTCCGCGGACGGCTACACCGAGGCGGTCCCCTGGGCGTACGTCCGCGACCACCCGGAGGTGCTCGTCGCCTACGGGCTGAACGGACGGACCCTCGCGACGGAGCACGGCGCCCCCGCGCGGCTGCTGATCCCCGGCAGATACGGGATGCGCTCGACGAAGTGGCTGACCGATATCGAACTCAGCACGAGTGACCACGAGGCCTACTGGGAGGAGCGTGGCTGGGACGAGGAGGCGGTGGTCAACACCCTCTCGTATCTTCGGGCAGTACAGCGCCGCGGTGACCGGGTGGCCGTGGGTGGCGTCGCATACGCCGGGCTCCGCGGGGTCGACCGGGTCGAGGTGAGCGTCGACGGCGGCGACACCTGGCTTGACGCCACCCTCGAGGACCCGCCCGGGGAGTTCGCCTGGCACCGCTGGCGTGCGGTGACCGGACAACCCTCGGGCGAACTGACTGTCCAGACCCGCGCGACCGACGGGACCGGTGAGGTCCAGACGAAGATCCCCAGCCAGCCCCACCCTGCGGGGTCGACCGGCTGGCACCGCAGGACGCTGAAGTTCTGAGTTCCCGCGTCCGGGGCTGTCGACGCGGACACAGGAGCCGGGTTGGGTTACCGGGTGGCGAGGCGACCTTTATGACCTACAAGGGAGTTAAGGGGCGTAAAACAATTATAGGACACCGTCGTAGACAGAGGTATGTCGACACGAGAGGATCCGTCGCCGGCCTCGCACAGGTGTGGCTGTGGGGAGACCTTCGAGTCGACCGACAGGCTTCTGGAACACGCCCGGGAGGACCACGGGCTGTTCGTCGGGTAGCGGGGCGTCAGGTGGCCGGGAACAGCCGGAGCCAGCCGCGCAGACACGGCTCGCTGCACCAGTAAAACCGCGCCCGGGTGTCGTCCGCGCGGTCGAGTACTGTTGCCTTGAGGTGCCACTCGTCGTCGTAGCAGTGCCCCGAACAGCCCGGGCAGTCCCGGACGGTCCCGGAGTCGGGGTCTCGCCCGACCGAGACGGCCTCGAGATACCGGTCGCCACCGAGTTCGAGCGGGGTCGCGAGTCTCATTCGAGTAGCGTCTCCGCCACCGCAAGCGCCGACGACTCGGGGCCACGGACGACCACTGCCGTGGTCACGTCCTCGTCGGTCCAGTAGGCTGCTGCACCCCCCTGGGCGCTGGCGACGGTCACCGGCCGGCCGGCAACCGCCCGGGTCTCACCCTCGTCGGGGACGCGGTCGGCGGTCGTCACGGCGACGTATGCGGTCCCGTACGCGGTGTCGTAGGCCGCCGTAGCCGTGGTCTCACCCTCGTAGCTCGCGACGACTGTCTCCTCGAGGTCGTAGCTGTCACGCAGGTCCGGCAGGTCGAGGGTGGTCGCGGACTGTGCCGCCCCGAAGCTGTCGTAGGTCTTGCGGTCAGCGTCGGGGACAGCCCTGCCGCCGTCGGTCGGCGGCCGGTAGGTGCTCTCGTGGACGGTCACATTAAACCGCGTGTCGCTGAATCTGACCGTGGCCGTCCCGTTCTCGCCGGTCACCTCCGCTTTCAGCACCGTGTACTCCTCGCGGTCGACCCACAGCCGGCCGGTGGTGTCGATACTCTCGTTTGCCGAGGCGACCCGGAGAACGTACGCTGTCTCGCCGTTGACCGCCTCCGTGCCGGCCCTCGTTGTGGTGACGTTGTCACCGTAGCGCTCCCGGAGCTCCTCGTAGCTGCCGTGTTCGGCCTCGTACTCCGTGTAACGCTGTTCGAGCGTCTCCGCCTCCGAGACACGGGCTATCCCGGTCGCAGGGTCGTACACCCAGGCGTGAGAGTCGTTCGTCCCCGCGACGACCGTGCTGCCGTTCGCGTGGACAGTCACCCGGCTGTTGTTCCCCTCGGCGGCGACGTACTCGACGGTCGCGGCATACCGGTCAGTGCCGTTTGTCGCGAGCACCTCGGCGGTCCCGACGACCGTCTCCGCGTCGTCGTAGCGCTGTTCGACGTTCTCCAGAATCGCCTCGCCGGAGGGCTCCGCTCCGGTGACATCGAACAGGCTCGCGCCGACGACCCCGGTCGCCACGACCAGCAGGGCCACGAGTACGAGCGGGAAGTACCGGCCCACCGAGCCCCGAATATCTCTCATTGATCTATACTACGGCGGCAGGAATATAGGCCCTTTGTCGGCGCCGGCCACGGCCGGCAGATAGGGGCGGTCGGGGCGTGACCGCACCCCCGACATACAGGTATATCCGCTCGCGACACCTACTCCAGGTGTGGCAGAGACGGGACACACACCGGAGCCGGTCGTCGCCCTGGACGGCGTGTCGAAGACCTACGAGCTCGGCGGCGAGACCGTCGAGGCACTCGCCGACGTCTCGCTGTCGCTTCCGGAAGGGTCGTACACCGCAGTCATGGGCCCCAGTGGCTCGGGCAAATCCACGCTGTTGAATCTCGTCGGCGGCCTCGACACCCCGGGCGACGGGTCGGTGACCGTCGGTGGGCGCGAACTCGGCGGGCTCTCGGAGCGCGAGCGGGCCGCCGTCCGGGGCGGGGAGGTCGGCTTCGTCTTCCAGACGTTCAACCTCATGCCCCGGCTGACCGCCGTCGAGAACGTCGCCCTCCCGCTGGTCTTTCAGGGGTGGAGTCGTGACGAACGCCGGGCTCGTGCCGAGGAGCGACTTGCTGACGTGGGGCTGGGTGACCGGCTGAACCACCAGCCGACCGAACTCAGCGGGGGCCAGCGCCAGCGGGTGGCCATCGCCCGCGCGCTCGCACCCTCCCCTGCGGTCCTGCTCGCCGACGAGCCAACGGGCAACGTCGACACCGACACCGGCGCACAGGTGATGGGGTTGCTCGACGACCTCCACGCCGCGGGCAACACGGTGTTGCTGGTGACCCACGAGCGACGAATCGCCGAGCACGCCGGCCGGGTCGTCCACGTCCGGGACGGGGTCGTCGAACGCATCGAGGACCTCGACGACCCGACCCCCGGCGGGGGGGCCTGAGATGGACGGTCGGGAGACACTCAGCATCGCAGTCCGGTCGCTTCGCTCGCACAGACTCCGGTCGGTGCTGACCGTCCTCGGGGTCGTGGTCGGCATCGCGGCGGTGGTCACCTTCGTGACCGTCGGCGCCAGCCTGAAGGCCGATATCGTCGGCGAGGTCGAGGGGTCGAGTGCGAACAACATCTACCTGCTCTCGACGCCGGCCGAGGACGAGGGCCCGCCCGACGCACCCCGGCCGGTCTTTACCGAGCACGACGTCGCCCAGCTCCGGGCGGTCGACGGTGCGGTCCAGGTCGTCCCACAGGGGAACCTTCCGGTGAGCGCCCTGAGCTACCGCAACGACACGGTCGGGCGCCAGCAGGTGACAGCGACCACGCCGGCGGCCTTCGAGGGGGCGAGCTTCATCGCGGGCCGGCCCTTCGACTCCGGCGCCCGGGAGATCATCATCAACAGACAGGCACAGACGGTCTTCGACCGGAACCTCTCGGTCGGCGAGGAGCTGCGGGTGACCCGTCGGAGCGGCGACACGACCAACGTGACCGTCGTCGGTGTCGTCAACGGCACCGGAACCGAACTGCCCTTCCAGTCCTTCGTCTCACAGGCCCGGTTCTACTTCCCGACAGCACCGTTCTACGAGACGGTCGTCGAGAGCCCCACGCTGGGCGTGAACCAGCGGGCCTACCTCCAGGTGACTGTCGTCGCCGACCCGGGCGACCTGTCGGCCACACAGGCTGCGGTCCGTGACTATCTGGCGGACTCCGACGCGACCACACTCCAGCCCGGGGGGTACGAACTCTCCGCACGGACCAGCGGGGATATCGCCGACAGCCTCGAGGACCTCGTGGGCCGGCTGACACGCTTTGTGACCGGGTTGGCGGTGCTCTCACTGCTGGTGGGCGCCATCGGCATCGCCAATATCATGCTGGTCAGTGTCACCGAACGCACCCGGGAGATCGGGATCATGAAAGCCGTCGGCGGGCGCAACCGCGACGTGCTCGTGCTCTTTTTGACCGAGGCGACACTGCTAGGTGCACTGGGCGCGCTCGTCGCCGTCCCTGTCGGCCTCGCGGGCGCCGTCGTCGCCACCGAGTACGCCGACATCGGGCTGACCGTCCCCCTCGGCTGGGTCGGGCTCGCAATCGCCGTCGGGCTGGTCGTCGGTGCGCTCGCCGGGCTCTACCCCGCCTGGCGGGCCGCACGGGTCGACCCTATCGACGCACTCAGGCGGGAGTAGACCGGACAGGGGGGCCGGCCGGCCTACGACAGGGCGCCCATGTCGGGTCCCCGGAAGCGAGGCAGGGACTGACAGTTCACGAACAGTCCCGACCGGTCCGGGCTCGGGCTGATACTGTCGGACGTAACTTTCTAAATAGATTCGCCACCCCGGGGTGGCGAAATTCTTGAATGGCTTACGTCCGGCAGTATGACCACTCGGCCGTCACTGGGCCCGTAACCCCCATAGCGCAGGCTTCAATCGGCTCCAAGCCCTGCGTATAGTATGGTCCTTTCCGAGCCCGACCGCGAGAAGGTCGACACCAGCCCGGACCCCACGTTCTACGACCAGCCCCGGTTCGTCACCCACGTCGACGACGCCTTTCTCGACCGGCTGACCGCACTGTACGCGGACTACCTGTCACCCGGTGACCGTGTCTTCGACGCCATGGGCAGTTACGTCTCTCACCTGCCCGACGAGGAACTCGGGCGGGTCGTCGGCCACGGCCTCAATCGGGCGGAGCTGGCGGCGAACGACGCACTCGACGAGTGGTTCGTCCAGAACTTCAATGCCGACCAGTCTCTGCCCCTGGCCGACGAGGCCTTCGACGCCGTTCTGTGTGCGGTCTCCGTCCAGTATCTTCAGTATCCGGCGGCGGTCTTCTCGGAGTTCCGGCGCGTACTCGCCCCCGGCGGCGTGCTGGTGGTGAGTTTCTCAAACCGGATGTTCCCGACAAAGGCGGTCAGGGCCTGGCGGGCGCGCTCGATGGACGAACGGGCGGCTCTCGTCGGTGAGTACGTCTCGGCGGCTGGCCTCGAGACCGTCGAGACAGTCGGTGAACAGCCCGGTCCGAGGACCGACCCGTTCTACGCCGTCGTGGCGCGTCGCTCCGGCGGACCCGAAAAGCCCAGGTGAGACACGCCCGAAAGCCAGCCATGACCGATGACGACACCGAGACCCGGGAGCAACTCCGCGAGCAGTTCCACACGGCGTTCGGGGCCGACGAGGAGACGGCACAGGCCGCCGCCGAGCGGGCGGCGGAGTTCTGTCAGGACTACGAGGAGGAGGTGAGCCCCGAGGCCGTCGTCGACGCAGTGGCCGCCGTCGAGGGCTACGACTCCTTCCAGCACCGGTACGACTGTGCGGTCGGTGACCTGGCCGCGGGGGTCGAGAGCTGCACCGACTCGCGGGCGTACCGGCTTGCGGGCTTTGGCTCGCTCGCGGCCGACCCCGAGCAGGGAGCCTGACCGGCCGCAAACAAATGGCCGGACTAAGTGAGTTCCTCCCGAAACACGCCTGGGCGGCACTGTTCGTGCTGGCTGCCGTTGCCATGCTCGCCTTCTTCATTCCGCCGTCGGCGGGCAGAGCGGTCGGGATAGAGGGGATCGGGTTCGTCTTTGCCATCAGCCTCATCGAGTTCGGCTGTGCGCTGGCGATGGCGGCCATCTTCATCTACTACCGCGCCGAGGGCGAGTGGGGCGAGGACGACGAGGAGTGGCGGTTTGACCCCTGAGCGGGGGAGGATGCCGACCCTGACTGTTTTGCCCGTTCCCGTCGACAGGTGAACAATGACAGCCGACGCGACGACCGTGGTCCGCGAGACTGGGGTGGAGTTCCTCGACGGTATCGTCGACTCGCTGCCCGAACTCGTCACGGGGGTCATCTTCCTCGTGTTGGCCTACGTGGTGATCCGTGCGGTCAAACGGCTCGTCCGGGGGGTTCTGGGACGAACATACCCCTCGGACCAGCGGCTTATCCCCGACTTCGGCGCGCTCGTCGTCGGCGTCCTGCTGTGGTTCGGGGCGGCACTCGCCGTGCTCGACATTGTCGGGCTCGGTGGGATCGCGACGAGCCTCGGCACCTCCGCGGGCTTTGTCGCGCTTGGCGTCTCCTACGCCCTCTCGAACATGATCGCCGACACGGTCGCCGGGGTCTACCTGCTCCGGGACCCCGACTTCAACGCCGGCGATACCGTCACCACCGACTCCGTCACCGGGACCGTCACGAGCATCGGGCTCCGAAAGAGCCGCCTCGAGGTCGAGGGCGACACTGTCGTCCTCGCCAACCGGGACGTGGAGTCGAAGTGGACCCTGCGCACGAAGGGGAGCGAGTGACACCCCGACCCGTTGCCCGGAGGCGCTGAGCCGATGGACCGTCGGGGTCACAGAAGAGCACTCGCCGGTACCGGCGCCGCCCTCGCGGTTGCCTCCCTCCCACTTCCGTACCTGCGTGTCGCCGGTGACCCGCTCGTCCTCGTGTCCCCCGTCGGGGCCGTCGACGTCGACTGGGTCGTTGCCGGCGCGGTGCTCGTGGGGGCGGTCGTCTCCCTCGTCGACCACGCCCGCGGCGAGCAGTTGCTCGGGACGGTCGCCGGTGGGCTGGCGGCGACGGTCGGTCTCGGCTGGGTCGCCGGCACCGGCCTGGCCGCGGGCCTGGGCCTCGCGGTCGCGATGGTCGCCTGGGGGATGGTGGAGGTTGCGGCCCTGCTCGACCCCGGGCGCTCACACCCGCGAGTCTCCCGGTGGGTGGCGGTGGGTGCAGTCGCCGGCTGTGTGGCCGGGACAGTCGGCTTTCTGTTCGTCGACGGGGGTGGCCGCCTGGTGCCGGGTGCACTCGGGGTCGGCGCCTGGCTCTACGCCCTCCGGTGGGAGGTGACGGCGACCCGCGGTCACCTGGAGACCCGGTGACGCGACAGGAGCCGGTGAGAGTCCACGGGGCTGTCACTGCGGGGGCGCGGCCACCGGGGTACGTGTCGCCGTGTCCGGCCGGCCAGGCTGGGGAGACGCCACCCTGTCGACGGGTTTGTACGCGTTCGCCCCCTACCGGTCACAATGACTGACTGGAGTGCCGAGGAGATGCCGGCGATGGACGACAGGCGAGTGGTCGTGACGGGGGCAAACAGCGGCATCGGCTTCGAGGGGACGAAGGCTTTCGCCCGGGCGGGCGCAACAGTGGTGATGGCCTGCCGGAGCACCGAGCGCGGCGAGCGGGCCGCCGGGGAGATACGCGAGGCGGTCCCTGACGCGACACTCGACGTGCGGCGGTGTGACCTCGCCGACCTCGGCTCCGTGCGTGAGTTTGCGGCGGGGGTCCGGGGGACCTACGACGGCCTCCACGTCCTCTGTAACAACGCCGGCGTGATGGCGGTGCCACGCTCGGAGACCGCGGACGGCTTCGAGACCCAGCTGGGTGTGAACCACCTCGGCCACTTCGCGCTGACCGGCCACCTGCTCGACCGGCTGGTCACGGGGGCAGGCGAGAGCCGTATCGTCACCCAGTCGAGTGGCGCCCACGAGATGGGTGGGGTCGACTTCGAGGACTTCCACCGGGAGGACGACTACGGGAAGTGGGAGGCCTACGGCCAGTCCAAGCTCGCCAACCTCCTCTTTGCCTACGAACTCCAACGCCGGCTGGAGCGGGCGGGTATCGACGGGACCGAGAGCGTCGCCTGTCACCCCGGCTACGCCGACACGAACCTCCAGTACCGTGGCCCGGAGGCCTCCGGGTCCCGGGTCCGCTACGGGATCATGAAGGTCGCGAACACCGTCTTTGCCCAGTCCGCCACGAAGGGGGCGCTCCCGATGCTGTACGCGGCAACCGCGGCGGGGGTCGAGGGCGGGGACTACTACGGCCCCGGAGGGTTCCTCGGGATGCGTGGCCCCCCGGAGGAACAGGAGTCAAACGACGCCTCCTACGACGAGGCCGACGCCGAGCGGCTCTGGGAGGTCTCCGAGGAGGTGACCGGCGTCACCTACGACATCGAGGCGCTGGCGCCGCGGCCGGCCTGACCGATGGCGGCGATACGTGTCGAGGGGCTGGGCCGGGCCTTCGGCGACACCGTCGCGGTCGACGAGGTCAGCTTCGAGGTCGGTCGGGGGGAGCTGTTCGGCCTGTTGGGTCCAAACGGCGCCGGCAAGTCGACGCTTGTAGGGATGTGCTGTACCCTCCTGCGCCCGACCGCCGGGACGGCAACGGTGAGCGGCCACGACATCCGAGCCGAGCGGGCCGCCGTCCGGGGGTCGATCGGCGTCGTCTTCCAGGAGACCGCACTGGACGAGGAGCTCACCGGCGTCGAGAATCTCGTCTTTCACGCCCGACTGTACGGGCTCTCACGGGCACGACGCCGCGAGCGCGTGCCCGAGGTGCTCGACCTGGTCGACCTGGCCGACGTTGCCGACGACACCGTCGACACCTACTCCGGCGGGATGAAGCGCCGCCTGGAGATCGCGCGTGGCTTTCTCCACGAGCCGGCGGTACTCTTTCTCGACGAACCCACCCTCGGCCTGGACGCCGGCACCCGCCGGGACACCTGGGAGTACATCCGCGCGCTCAACGACCGCGGTGTCACCGTGGTCATGACGACCCACTACATGGAGGAGGCCGACGCCCTCTGTGACCGGGTCGCGATCATGGACAACGGCGCGGTAGTCGCACTCGACAGCCCCACACAGCTAAAGGCAGGGCTCGGCGGCGACGTCGTGACCGTCGAGACGGCCGACCGGGTGACCGGGCTACCCGACCGCCTCCGCGGGGTCGACTGGGTCCGCGGCGTCGAGGTGACCGGGGGCGGCCTGGGTGTGACTGTCGACGACGGCGCCCGCCGGGTCGCCGACGTGGTCCGGCTCGCCGACGAGGCCGGGGTGACCGTCAGCGCTGTCGACCGGCGGGCACCCAGCCTGGAGACTGTCTTCCTCGACCTGACCGGCCGGGAGGTCCGGGCCGGCGGGGACAGTGGCCTCGCCGAGCCGGCGGCTGTCGGCGGCCGCGGCGACGAACTGGGGGCAGCCCGGGCCAGCGGCCCGGACGGAGGGGAGTGACCGTGTCCCGGCTCCCGGTCGACCTGCAGGGGGTGTACGCCCTCTGGGTCCGGGACATCACCCGCTTTGTTCGGGCACCCTCCCAGGTGGTCGGGGCGCTGTTGACCCCGCTGCTCTTTCTGGTCTTCCTGGGTACGGGCTTCAGCGGCGCCGCCATCCCCGGGATCCCCGAGGGTGTCGACTATCTGCAGTACATCGTCCCGGGGGTTGTCGGGTTCACACTCCTCTTTGGGGCCTCGTTCGCCGGGCTGGCGATCCTCGCGGACCGTGACGTTGGCTTCCTCAAGGAGATCCTCGTCGCGCCGGTCAGCCGCACCTCTATCGTCCTCGGCCGGGTCGCCGGCGGGTCGACGACCGCACTCGTCCAGAGCCTGCTCATCCTCCTGCTGTCGATTCCGCTGGGGTTCAGGGTCCGCCGGCCGCTGCTCGCGCCGCTCGCGCTCGTGGTGCTTCTCCTGCTGGCGGTGACCTTTGTCGGCTTCGGGATCGCACTGGCCTCACAGTTCCGGGATTCCCAGGGGTTTGGCATCCTCGTCCAGTTCGCCATCCTCCCCCTGTTCTTTCTCTCGGGGGCGCTGTACCCGCTGGACCAGCTTCCGACAGTCGTGCAGTATCTGGGCCTGCTGAACCCGCTGACCTACGGTGTCGACGCGCTCCGGGGGGTGCTCGTCGGGAACGCGGCGTACCCGCTCGTCGTCGACTTCGGGGCGCTCGCGCTCGGGGCCGTCGTCATGGTCGTCGTCGGGGCAGCCCTGTTCGAGCGCGTCGAGGCTGGCTAGAGAAAGTCGCTCGGGTCGCGTTCGTTCTCGCGGACGTGGGGTTCGGGCATCAGCTCCTCGAAGGGCTGGTCGTCGAGCCACTCACAGAGCGCGACTAGCTGTTCGGTCGCGGCCTCGAACAGCCGCTCGCCGGTTTCGGGGGTGGCGTCGGTCTGGTCACCGAGCACGCCGTTGCCGGTGTTGTCGGCGGCGTCGTAGAAGGTGCGGGCGCCGTGGGTCCGGTAGCTGCCCTCCTCGGTCCGGACGAGCCCGCCGTCACGAGCCGCCTCCAGGCGGTCCTCGTGGACGGTCTCGGGGTCGATATGCATCATCATCGCCGTCTCCTTCGGGCCGCCGTGGGGCCCATTCTCCGCGAAGACCTCGTCGACCAGGTCGGGGATCGACTCGTCCCACATCCACTCGACGGCGTAGGCGGTCTCGTCCATGTGTAGCCGGCGGCCAACCTCCCTGAGGTGGTCGACGTTGCCGCCGTGGGCGTTGACGTAGACGACGCGGTCGACCCCGTGGTAGGTGAGACTGCGGGTGAGACTCTCCATGTAGTCCCGGAAGACCGGCGCGTCGACCCACATGGTCCCGTGGAACTGGCGGTGGTGTGGGCTGACACCGATGTTGACGGTTGGCGTACAGAGATACCCGGTACGGTCGGCCGCCGCCCGGGCCAGTGCCTGCGCGATACGGTGGTCGGTGCTCTCCGGGAGGTGTGGGCCGTGCTGTTCGGTCGACCCGACCGGCACCAGCGCGAGCGACTCCGCCTCGAAGTACGCGCCCAGGTCCGGCCAGGCGTGGTCGGCCAGGTACATACCTGCGGGTCGGCCCCGCGGGTGAATAAGCTGTCCATCCTGGCGTCGCGGCGGACCGACTACGTACGTTTATTCCTCCGGAGCTACAGGCGGTGATATGAGCCGACTTCGTGCAGTCACCGGGCGTCTCGCGGCCGCACTTGCGGTTCTCTGTGGCGTGACGGGCGTTGCCAGTGCGCACGTCGATTACGTCGTCAGCGCCGACGGACCCGGGTCGGCGGCCGCCCTGTTCCGAGCGGTCTTTACCTCCCCGGTCGACCTCGCAGTGCTGGGTGTCGGCGGGGTGGGCGTCCTCGGGATTGTGGCCGGATATCTCCGATTTGGCTCGCTGAAGGACGTCACGGTAGCACGCCGGACCCTACAGTCCTACCGGCCGTATCTCCCCTGGATGCTCCGGCTCTCGGTCGGGCTGCCGCTCGTAGGGGCCGGCTTCGCCGGCTATCTGTTCTCGCCGAGTGTCGCCGTCAGCGCCCGGCTCCTCCAGGTCGGGGTCGGCTTCCTGCTCCTGTTCGGGCTGGCGACCCGTGCGGTCGCCGCCGTCGGAATCGTGGCGTATTTGTGGGGGCTGGGCACCTACTTCCCGGAGATGCTGCTGGCGACCGAGTATATCGCCGGCTTCCTGGCGATTGTCGTCGTCGGGCCCGGACAGCCAAGCGCGGATATGATGCTCCGGCGGGTGGTCGTCACCGACGGGACCATCGCGAGCCGGTTTCGCGGGGTCACCACGCCCGGGAAACTGCTGGGTCGTGTGGGGGTCGACACCTCGTTCGCGCCGCTGGTGTTGCGCGTGTTTCTTGGCCTGAACTTTGTCTATCTGGGGGTCGTCCAGAAGTGGTTCCAGCCCGCCGAGGCCGCCGCCGTGGTCGCGAAGTACGACCTCACCGCGGTCGTGCCGGTCTCGCCGGAGCTGTGGGTCTTCGGCGCGGGGCTCGTCGAGGCCGCTGTCGGGCTGGCGTTTCTCACCGGCACCTTCACCAGGGGGGCCGCCGTTGCCGGCTTCATCGTCCTCACCACCACCCTCTTTGGCCTGCCCGACGACCCTGTGCTCGCCCACATTACCCTCTTTGGACTCTCCTCGGCGCTGATGGTCACCGGGAGCGGGCGGTTCTCGATGGACGAATCGGTGGTCCCGGTGCTTCGCCGCCGGCTCGACCCCGACCGCGGCGACGGAGCGGCCGCCGACTGATACTGTCGGCTGTACGTCTGTAACGAATTTCGCGACCCCGGGGTCACGGATATCTTCAGCCAGTTACAGCCAGCAGTATGAGCAGCCGGGAGGGGGCCACAGGACGGGACAGACCGCAAGCTCAGATCCGCCAAATTCACGGCTCTCAACCCTGCTACGCCACGAAATCTCGCGCTCGATCCCGACGGGGTTAAGAGTGTGTAGACCCATGATCAACTATGACGATTCCTTCGCGGGAGGCGGACAACGAGTTGGATGCGGTGGAGCCAAGCGAGTACGAGACAGTCGAACTCGGTACCCTCGTGATCGGCGCGGGTGCCGCGGGCGCACGCACCGCAATCGAGCTCGTCGAGCAGGGTGTCGACCCCGAGGAGGTGTTGGTCATCGGGAAACGTAGCCACGGCGACGCCCACACGACCTGGGCCCGGGGCGGAATTAACGGTGCACTCGGCACCCACGACCCCGAGGACGACTGGACGGTCCACGCCGCCGACACCCTCAACGAGGGACACTTCCTCAACGACCCCGGGAAGGTTGAGACGGTCACCAAGCAGATGCCGGGGCTCCTGCGAGAGCTCGACGACTGGGGGATGGACTACAGCCGGACCGAGGACGGCGAGCCCGACCAGCGGTTCTTCGGCGCACAGTCGTTCCGTCGGACGGCCTTTGCCGGCGACCACACCGGGGAGTCGCTGCTGAACACGCTCGTCGAACGGGCACAGGACCTGTCGATCCCCTACCAGGAGAACGTCTTCATCTCCCGGCTGCTGACCGAGGACGGGGAGGCACTCGGCGCGGCGGGCTACGACATGGACACCGGGGAGTACGTCGTCTTCGACGCCGACACGGTCGTGCTCGCGGCCGGCGGTTACACCAGCCTCTATCAGCGCCACTCCTCGCGGGACGACGAGAACACCGGCGACGGCCCCGCGCTGGCGTATCTCGCCGGGGCCGAGCTGATGGACATCGAGTTCGTCCAGTTCCACCCGACCGGGATGATGGGCGACCGGTACGGCGAGGAGTGGGACGGGCGCCTGGTCACCGAGGCCGTCCGCGGCGAGGGTGGCCGGCTGTTCAACGCCGAGGGCGAGCGGTTCATGGAGCGGTACTCCCCGGACCAGATGGAGCTAGACGCCCGCGACGTTGTCGCCCGGGCCATCGCACAGGAGGTCAGAGAGGGCCGCGGGACCGAGAACGGGGGCGTCTATCTCGACATCTCACACCGCGAGCAGGAGTTCATCCAGGAGCGACTCCCGCGGATGTACGAGCGGTTCGCGGACCTGGGTGTCGACATGTCCGAGGAGCCCGTCGAGGTCGCCCCCACCTCCCACTACGGGATGGGCGGTGTCCGGGTCGACGACGAGGGCGAGACACGGGTCGACGGCCTGTACGCCATCGGCGAGACGATGGCCGGCGTTCACGGGGCCAACAGGCTCGGCGGGAACTCCCTGGCCGAGACCATCGCCTACGGAAAGGTGACCGGGCAGGCCGTCGCCGGGCGGCTCACCGACGGCAGTCAGCCCGAGTCCGGTCGGCTCCACGACCGGGCCCAGCACCACTTCGCCGACCTGACGCGGCTCGCCAACAGCGACGGGAGCCACGACCCCGAGGCGCTGCTCGACGAGGTTCGTGAGTTGCTCTGGGAACACGCCGGCCTGCTCCGCACCGAGGAGGGGCTGTCGGACGGTACGGCAAAGCTACAGGAGCTCCGTCGAAAGGCCGACGACCTCGCGGTCGGCGGCCCCACCAGCCGGTCGTTCGAGTACGCGATGGACCTCGGCTTCGGGCTTGTCGTCGCCGAGACGATCCTCCGGGGCGCGAGTAAACGGACCGAGTCCCGCGGGGCACACGCCCGGACGGACTACCCCGAGGTCGACCCCGAGTTGAAGCGAAACATCGTCGCCGAGCGCGACAGTGTCGGCGGGATGCAGCTCACGACCGAGCCGGTCGGGACGCCGAGTGAGGCCGTTCAGGAGGCACTCGACGCCGGCCACGAGTTGGACTACCACCAGCTGGAGTAACCCCGAGACACCGCTTCAGCGCCCTGACCACACGGCACACGGGCGAGGCGGTCGAACCGACTCTCAGGGGACGCGAGCAAGAGCCACTAGTACGAGGGCTGGGGAGCGAGGGAACCGACAGCTCCGGCTATGCGGTGCTGTGGTAGGACTGCTTTTTGACGATCTCGGTGGCGTGACAGCGCGGACAGGCGTACTCCGTCAGCTTCGTCGTCTCGTCGTTGTAGTTCATCCGCGTGCCACACTGAGGACATCGTGTCATACAGTTTTCTTGATCGGGGACATTATTAATCATTATGATTCCCGGAGGGAGACACCCTCGTGGTCGTGGTGTGATGGCGGTCCTCACGGTAGACAGGGGATGCTCACAGAGCCCCGCAGTCTCGGCTACTGTGCGTGGCGGAGATTCGTGAACGCCGGCTCACCGTGTCGTGGCTGTCGGCGTCAGTGGTCCTGGACGTAGGCCATCGCCCGGTCGACGGCCCCCAGGCTTCCGAGATAGCCCGCGGCGACGGTCGTCTTCGCCGTCTTCGCCGCCTCGCCACGCAGCACCGTCGGGCCGACCTGTGCGACCGCCCCGTCGCCGACGCTGACGAGCCAGCCAAGCGACGTGTAGCCGTAGCGCGCCAGCCGTGGCTCGAAGCCGTCACCGCCGGTGCGGCGGTGGGCGGCCAGCCGCTCGATGTTGGTGGCGGCGACGTCGGCCTCTCGGACGGCGGTCTGTGCACTGGCCGGCACAGCCTCCCCGTCCTCGTCGACGACGCGGGCAGCGTCCCCGACGGCGAAGGTGCTGTCGCCAAGGCGGAGGTTCGCACGGACGACCGGGCGCTCGGCTAACGGCTCGCCGCCGGTGATCCCCCCGGTCCAGACCAGCTGGTCGAAGGCCACCTCATCGCCGCGTGCGAGGGCAACGGCGTCGTCGGCGACGCCCGTCACGGTCCGGCCGGTCCGGACGTCGACAGCCGTGTCGTCGAGTTCCTCGCGGACGGCTCGCCGGAACCGGTCGGGGAAGCTGGGCGCGACGGTCGGCTCCCGTTCGAGTAGCGTGACGGTGGCGTCACTGCCGCGCTCGTCGGCGAGGGCGGCGAGTTCCCCCGAGACCTGGACGCCGGAGAGCCCGGCGCCGGCGACGACGGTCCGGCCGTCGGCGGCACACACGTCGAGAAACCGCTCGCGGATCCGCTCGGCGTGTTCGAGTCGCTTGAGCGGTGTGGCGCTTGACTCGACCCCGGAGAGGCCGTAGAAGTTCGTCTCCGCGCCGAGCGCGACCGCGCCGACGTCGAACTCGAGGTCGCCGTCGGAGAGCACCGCATGGCCGGCGTCGGGGTCGAGGTCGGTGACACGGGCCTGTCGGTGGGTCGCACGGTCGAACAGCGCCTCGAAGGGGACGGTGAGTTCGTCGGCGACCCCGGGGTAACGGACCGCCCGGTGGACGAGGTGCTGGACGAGGTGGGTGTCACGCTCGTCGACGACGGTGAGTGAGACCGCCTCGGGGAGCCGGTCCTCGAGGTTTCGCGCGAGTGCAACGCCGGCGTACCCGGCGCCAAGGACGGCAACGTGCATACGACTACTGAGGGCTGGACGGACAAAGGGGCGCCGTCTCGTCGCGGCCGGCGCTCAGAACAGCGCCGCGCTCCCGTCGAGCACCCGCGCAGGCCCGCCGACCTCCCAGACGTGGGTGTCGACACCGCAGTCGGCGACGGCGGCCTCGACGCGCTCGACGTGGTCGGCGGTGGTGTTGACGTAGACACTCGCCCCGGTGTCGACCGAGAAGTAGACCGGGAGCCCCTCCTCGCGAAGCTCACGAACCGTGTTGAACACCGCGATTGTCCGGGGCTGCCAGTAGACCCAGCCCGCGGGGCCGGTCATTGTCGCCGCCGCCAGTGACAGGGAGTCGTGTTCGGCGAGCTCGAAGACACGGTCGAAGTCACCGTCCCGGAGCGCGTCGCGCATGTCGACGACCTGGTCGTGGATGTGTGCGAGCCGGGCCTGGAACATGTGACTCTCTGCGGCCTCGCGGTGGGCCTGCTCGGTCTCCTTGTAGGCGGGGACCGTCGCCGCGACGACCCGGAGGCTGTCGGCAAACTCCGCCGGGACGTCGACCCGTTCGGCGCGACAGTCCTCGTCGTTCGCACCCGCATACAGGTGCGAAAAGGCGCCCGTCACCGCCCGTGCGGCCGAGGAGGAGCCCCGTCGGGCGACCGTCGAGACCTGCGGGCGGGTCATATCGAGCCCGGCGGCCTCGACGAGGGACATCGCGGCCGCGGCAAAGCCCGAGGAGGAGGAGCCAAAGCCGATGTTGGTCCGAAAGGAGTTCTCGGACTCGAAGCGGACGCGGTGGTCGATCTCGGCGAGATCACGCACCCGGTCGGCGACCGCTCGGATCCGCTCTGCCCCCCGGCCCTCGACGGGTTCGCCGTCGACGACGTAGCGGTCCGTCTCGCGGTCGGGCTCGAAGGCCGCCGTCGTGGTGGTGACGCTCGGGGCGGTACAGAGGCTGATCGAGTCGTGGTACGGGAACCGTAACTCCTCGTCGCGCATCCCGTGGTACTTTACGAGCCCCTGGATCGGGTGGGCGCAGGCGGTGGCCTTCAGGTCTGCCGACTCCGCGGGTCCGGTCATACCCGTAGGTTCCGGGGGCTCCACTTGGCAGTTGCGAACGCGCGGGCTGTGGTCACCCGGCGAGGCGTGTGGGGCCGAGCACGCCCGCCGGTGCGGGCGGCCGGTCAGACGATGGCCGAGGCGGCGGCGTTTGCCATCTCGGCGACCGGGCCAAAGGCCGGCAACAGGAGGACGGTCATCACCGCCGCAACCGCGATGGCGGCGTACAGCCCCGTCGGGTAGCCCTGGATCTCCAGGGTGCCGTCGGGTTCCTCCAGCCACATCGCCCGGACGACCCGGCTGTAGTAGTACAGCGAGAGGGCGCTGTTCACGACGAGTGCGACCGCGAGGAGTAGCACGCCCCCGTTGACCGAGGCCATCAGAAGGTAGAACTTCGAGAGAAAGCCCCCGCCGAAGGGGAGCCCCGCAAGCGAGAACAGAAACACCGTCATCGCCGCGCAGGCGAAGGGGGCCTGCTTTGCGAGGCCGTTGAAGTCCTCGAAGGTGCGGCCAACGTCCCAGTACTCGGTGAGCGCGATGAACAGGAACGCGCCGGTGTTCATGAAGCCGTAGACCAGCAGGTGGGCCATCCCGGAGCCGAGCACGAAGCTACGGTTGGCGTCGGTGGTCAGCGCCGCGACGGCGATGAGGACGTAGCCGGCGTGTCCGACCGAGGAGTACGCCAGCATCCGTTTGACGTTCTCCTGGGTCGCGGCGGCGAAGTTGCCGACGGTCATCGTCACGACCGCGAGCACCTGGAAGGCGAGCACCCAGTCGATGGTGCCTGCGACCGCGGTCTGGGGGAACGCCTC
This sequence comes from Salinirussus sp., assembly GCA_028275005.1. Taxonomy (GTDB): domain Archaea; phylum Halobacteriota; class Halobacteria; order Halobacteriales; family Haloarculaceae; genus Salinirussus. The sequence continues at coordinate 9,099 of JAQCNN010000260.1, read as the reverse complement.
CACGAACACCCGGAACAGGAGGACGAAGCCGGCGGCCTTCGAGGCCGAGGAGAGAAAGGCCGAAATCGGCGAAGGGGCACCCTCGTACGCATCGGGCGCCCAGAAGTGAAAGGGCACGCTGGCAGTTTTGTACGCGAAGCCACCGGCCACAAAGAGGATCCCCAGCCCGAGAACCCCGGGCAGGGAGGTGTCCGCTGCGGCCGCGGCGACGTCAGCAAAGCCGAGACTCCCGCCGGCGGCAAAGACCAGCGAGATCCCGAAGGCAAAGACCGCAGAGGAGAGCGCGCCGATCAGGAAGTACTTGAGACCCGCCTCGACACTGCCGCGGTTGTGTTTGAGGGAGGCGACCAGCGCAAACGAGGGCAGACTCGCGAGTTCGAGACTGACGAAGGCCGTCGCCAGCGAGTTGGCGGAGGCCATCAGCGACATCCCCGTCGCCGCCAGCATGACCAGGCTGTAGTACTCGGCCTGGTAGGGGTGGTCGGCGAGGTAGTCGTAGCTGGCGAGGACAATCAGCACCACGACACTGCCCACGAGTGCGGTGAAGAACAGGCTCATCCCGTCGACGACGATGGCGTCGGCAAACAGCAGGACCGGGTCGGTCGGGGGCTGGCCGGTCCCCGCGAGGAGATACCAGCCGGTCACCGCAATCGAGGTGACTGTCCCGATAACGGCCATCACCGCGAGCAGGTTGCCGCTGTCCTCGTCGGGGTTGATACTGTCGACGACCAGCAACAGCAGCACGGTCAGCGCCAGGATAACCGTCGGGGCGATGGCGGTCCAGACCGGGAGTTGAACCATCAGACACCCCCTCCGAGGAGCGGGTCAACCGCGTCCTGTATCATCGCGTAGAACAGGTCCGGCGCGACCCCGAGTGTGATCACCAACACGAGCAAGACGGCAAGCGGCGCAACGTCGTGGACGGGTGCGCGCCCGACCTCGTAGTCAGTCTCCAGGGAGTAGGAGCCAAACAGCGTGCGCTGCATCGCCCACAGCAGGTAGCCGGCGACGACGACGATGCCGAACATCGCGAGCGCCGTCAGCACCGTCGCGAAGGGGATCACGGTGGACTGGAAGGAGCCGATGAAGACCAGCACCTCCGCGGCAAAGCCGGACATCAGCGGCAGCCCCATGTAGCCAAAGGCCGCGGCCACGAAGATGCCGACCGTCCAGGGCATCCGGTCTGCCATCCCCGACATATCCCCGACCATCCGGGTGTGAGAGGCGTTGTAGATGACGCCGACCGCCATGAACATCAGCCCGGAGATGAGCCCGTGTGAGATCATCTGGAAGGTCGCCCCGCCCATGCCGTGGGGGGTGAAGGCGACCAGCCCGAGGACCACGTAGCCCATCGAGGAGATCGAGGAGTAGGCGACGACCCGTTTCAGGTCCCGCTGTGCGAGTGCGAGCATGGCGCCGTAGATGACCGAGAGCACGCCGATCGCGGCGATCGGGAGCGCGAGGTCACGCGCCACGTCCGCGAGCATGGTGAAGTTGAACCGCAGCAGGGCGTAGGTCCCCATCTTCAGCAGGACGCCGGCCAGCACGACCGACACCGGCGTTGGCGCCTCGACGTGGGCGTCGGGCAGCCAGGTGTGGAAGGGGACGACGGGCACCTTGACCGCGAAGCCGGCGAACATCGCGAGGAAGGCCCCGAGCTTCAGCGTCTCCGGCTGAACCCCTGCCAGGGCGCCGAGTTCACCCCCGCGCACACCCTGGGCAATGGCCGGGATATCGAGGCTGGTCAGTGAGTCACCCAGCCCGAAGACCAGCGCGAACAGGCCGATGAACATGATCAGGGAGGCGACGTTCGTGTAGACGAGGAACTTGATAGCGGCGTACTTCCGGCGCGGACCGCCCCAGACCCCGATGAGGAAGTACATCGGGATGAGCACCCCCTCCCAGAAGACGAACCAGAGGAAAAAGTCCAGTGCGGTGAACACGCCGATGAGCGCGACCTCCAGCAGGAGCATGAGGCCGTAGAACTGTGACTCCCGGTCGTCGATGGGTGTCCAGGAGGAGACCAGTGCCAGGGTGGTGAGTATCGTTGTCAACACCAGCAGCGGGAGGCTGATCCCGTCGACACCGACGTGCCAGTTCAGCCCGTAGCCCCCGACCTCGAACCACGTCACCGTGGTCTCGTAGGCCAGGTCACCGCCGAGCAGGGCGTTCCCGCTGCCGGCGAAGTTGGCGTACATAAAGAGGCTGCCGGCCAGCGGGATGAGACTCAGCCCCGTGGCCAGCTTCCCCGCATAGCGGTCGGGCGCGAAGATAACGGCAAAGGCACTCACGAGCGTGACCCCGATCAGCCCCTCGACCAGGACCATCAGAACCACCCCCCGGCAAGGGCGAAGACGAGCACCAACAGCGTCAGCCCGAGCGTGAGGAGAGCGGCGTAGTTGGTCACGATACCGGTCTGGATCTCCCGGAACCGGTCACCCGAGAGCAGGCTGACGCTCGAGATGCCGTTGACGACGCCGTCGACGATGCCCTGGTCGAACGTGTCCGCCACGCGGGCGACGGGGGCGGTCACACTCATCGCGAGCCACACCTGGAACTCGTCGAGATAGTAGTTGTTCATGAGTGTCGTCCGGACGGAGCCGAGTTTCAGCATGTGCGGGTCGGGGTCCGCGCCGCCGTAGAGCCGGTAGGCCAGCCCGACACCGACCAGTGCAAGCCCGAGTGAGACCGCGGCCGGTGCGAGCGGACCGCCCGGGAGTTCGGCGGCGGTGTACCCGGCAAAGTCGTGGAGCAGCTCCTCGTAGTGTTCGCCGTTGAGCCCCTCGGCGCCGTGGAACAGCCACTCGTGGAGGAAGAGATTGGACTCCCCGATGATCTTCTTCACTGCGCCGAGGTTGATGACGCCGACAACAGTCGCAAGCACGCCCAGCACCGCCAGCGGCAGCTTCACGTTCCAGCGCACCGGCTCGGGGTCCTCGGCGGTGTCGGTCCGGGCGTCGCCGTGGAAGGTCAGGAAGACCATCCGGAAGGTGTAGAGGGCGGTAAAGACCACCGCGAGCAGCCCGAAGGCGTACCCCAGGAGCAACAGCGTCCCGCCGGTGCTCCCGAGCCCGTGGACCAGTGTCTCGAAGAGCACCTCGTCCTTCGACCAGAAGCCGGCGAAGGGAAAGACCCCGGCGAGCGCCAGTGAGCCCGCCAGGAAGGTGGCGTACGTGACCGGCATCCGGTCTTTCAGGCCGCCCATGTCCCACATGTTCTCGTTGTGGTGCATGGCGATGATCACCGACCCCGCACCCAGGAACAGCAGGGCCTTGAACGCGGCGTGGGTGGTCAGGTGGAAGACTGCGGCGACGTACCCACCGCCACCCAGCGCGAGCATCATGTAGCCGTACTGTGAGATGGTGGAGTAGGCGAGCACCTGCTTGAGTTCCTGTTTGACCAGCGCCATCGTCGCCGCAAAGAGGGCGGTGAACCCGCCGACGAGCGCGATGATGCCGAGCGCGGTCGGCGAGAGCGCGTAGAAGCCGTACATCCGGGCGACCAGGTAGACACCGGCCGCGACCATCGTCGCCGCGTGGATGAGCGCGGAGACCGGCGTCGGGCCCTCCATGGCGTCGGGCAGCCAGGTGTGCAGCGGGAACTGGGCGGACTTGCCGATGACCCCGCCCAGCACCAGCAGGCCAACGACCGTGAACCACTGGGAGGCGCTGAGGCCGACGACACCCAGCCAGTCACTCACAACGCCGGGCACGGCCGCCTCGGAGCCGGGCATGGCGTGTTCGGCCATCGCGATGAACGACTCCTCGCCGACGAAGGCGGTGGTGCCGAAGGTGGCGAAGACGGCGACCACACCGATGAGGAAAAAGTAGTCGCCAAAGCGGGTGACCAGAAACGCCTTTTTCGCGGCGCTAGAGGGGGCGTCGTCGCGGAACCAGAAGCCGATCAGCAGGAACGAACAGAGCCCGACGAGCTCGAAGAACATGAAGCTCATCAGGAGGTTGTCGCTGAAGACGAAGGCGAGCATCGAGAACGTGAACAGGCCCAGACCGGCGTAGTACCGGGGCAGACCGGTCTCGCCCTCGTCGTTCATGTAGCCAAGCGAGAACACGTGGACGAGCAGGGAGATGAGCGAGACGATAACCAGCATGAGCGCCGAGAGCTGGTCGATAAAGATACCAAAGGAGAGGTCGACACTCGCGACCCCATCGGCGCCGGCGACAAAGGTGTACAGCGTCTGTTGGTGTGGGTCGGCCCCGAGCGCGATGGTCACCAGCATCCACAGCGAGAGGACCAGCGAGCCGCCGGTGGCGGCGATGCCGGCGATGGCGCCGCGCTTTGGCAGATACCGCCCGCCGAACAGCGCGAGGGCAAACGCCGCGAGCGGGAGGACCGCGATGGCCGGCGCGTAGTCAAAGACCGCCATGTTACCGCCTCATCGTGACAGGTCCGGTCACGTCGATATCGCCGAAGTTGCGGTACAGGACGAGGATGATACCGATCCCGACGGCCACCTCGGCGGCGGCGAGCCCCATCACGAACAGGCTGAACACCTGTCCGGTCACGTTTCCGTAGTAAAATGAGAACGCCACGAAGTTGATGTTGGCGGCGTTGAGCATGAGCTCGACGGACATCAGAAACATCAGCGCGTTACTGCGGGTGAGCACGCCGAACAGCCCCGCACAGAAGACCCCCGCCGAGAGCAGGAGATAGAACTGGGGCTGGATCGCCATCTACTCCTCACCCCCGTCGTCGCGCTCGGCGAGCATCAGCGAGCCGTCGAGTGCCGCGTCGAGGGCAATGGCGATGATCAGGAAGACGGCCAGAAAGCCCTCGCCGACGATGACGTCCTCGGCAGTGATGTCGAACATGGCAAAGCCGATGCTCTTGACGACACTGATATCGGCCGGGAAGCCACTCGGCTGTTCGAACTGTGCGGTCAGGAAGACCGCGGCCATCAGCCCGAAGAGCGCGACGGCCGCGACCCCGGTGACGACACCCCGGTTGAAGTCGGCCAGCCGCGGGCGGGTCGTCATGAGGTTGCCTCCGCGTCGACACCCTGCTCGCGGGTGAGCATCACCGCAAACGCGATCAGGATGAGCACACCACCGATGTACACCAGGACCTGCATCGCGGCGACGAATCCGGCGTTGAGCATGACGTAGTGGACTGCGACACTCACCAGCGCCACCCCAAGGAGCAGTGCCGCGTGCCAGATGTCCCGCACCAGGACCACGCCGACGCTACTCCCCAGGGTCACGGCGGCGAACAGCGCAAACGCGATTGCCTCCAGCGATACGAGCGTAGCCATACTCGGACTTCTATGCGGGGCACTTTTCAAGATTCCTTTTTTGCTTTCCCGTGTGAGCCCCGGGACGACGGGGTGGTCCCGGGCCAGCCCCGGCCTCGGTGCGGGGGTGAGGGACCGTGAGCCATTTTTTCCCACAGCCCACAGACGGTGTATGCACGATTTCGTCGTGGTGGGTGCCGGCCCCGCCGGTTCGCGGTTTGCCCGTCGGGCCGCCGAGGCCGGTCACGACGTCGTCGCCTTCGAGCAGGGTGAGGTCGGGGAACCCCTGGCCTGCTCGGGCCACGTCAGCACGGACATCTGGGACTTTACCCCGGAAGGCGCCCGTGAACGGCTCCTCCAGAACGAGGTCTACGGCGCCCGGTTTCACACCGGCGGCCCCGACAGCGACGCCTATCGGTTTCACAAGGAGTCGGTCATCTCGAACGTCATCGACAGGGTGGGACTCGACCGCACGCTGGCGGACGCGGCGCGCGCGGCAGGCGCTGACGTCCGGGAGGGTCACACCGTCGTCGGGGTCAGCGAGGACCGCGACGGCGTCACCGTCGAGGTGCGCGGCCCGGACGGGGTGGCGACCCACCGCGGCCGGATGGTCGCCGGCTGTGACGGGCCCACCTCCCGGGTGCGTCGGGAACTCGGCCTGCCCGAACCCGGCGAGCTGTTGCACGGGGTGCTCGGGTTCACCGAGGAGCCGGACAGCGAGGACTTCGTCGACGTCCACCTGACCGTTCCGCAGTTTTTCGCGTGGCGGATCCCCCGCGGGGACGCCGGTGCGGAGTACGGCCTCGGTGTGGCCGCGGACAGTGCCGACGCCCGCGAGCGGTTCGAGGCGTTCACCGAGGCCTACGGCGTCGAGACCGAGCGCCGGTGTTCGGGGCTGATCCCCGTTGGCCCGCCCTCGCGGGTGACCGGCCGGCGGTCACTGCTGATTGGGGACGCCGCCGCACAGACAAAGCCATTCACCGGCGGCGGGATCCGGTACGGGATGACCGCCGCGGACCACGCCGCCCGCGTGGTCGACCCGACGGACCCCGGGACGCTGGGGGACTACGAGCGGGCCTGGCGGGCGGACCTGCGCCAGGAGATCCGGCTGGGTCACGCCGTCCGGGCGGGCTACTCACTGCCCGAGCCCCTCCAGCGGGCCGGGATGGCGCTGTTCGAGGGGGAGATCGGCGTCCACATGGACCGGCCCACCTCGCTGTTCTCCCGGGAGCAACTCGCAGCGCTGCTTCGGTAACCACCGCTGCCGTTGTCCCCCACGGTGTGGCCCTGGTCGGCCCGATTGCTCGGACGGGCGCGGCCGTCCTCCCCGTGTGGACGGTCGGCTCGGCCGACAGGACGACACGCCTGTGACTATCTCCCGGGGGTGGGGTGCGCCGGTCGCCGGAGACACCTATCGTGCTGGTATCGCGCCCGCGGTGTATCCGGTGTCGGCGAGGGGCTGCGTTCAGCCCGAATGGCCGCTCAGCCCCGCGACGACAGCGTAGGCTCCGAAGGTCGCAACGAGTGTCCCCGAAAGCTGTGTGCCGAGCGTCGCCAGAAATCCAACGTCGTACACCAGCGGCGCAAGCATGTACCACCCGCCGTGAATCGTTGTGAGGACAGCCGGCGGGAGACTCACCTGGCCGTCGCGCTCGAGCAACTGGACGTTCCGGCCGGCGAAGATGAGCCCGAGCAGCCCGCTCGCAACCAGACTGCCGGTGAACGCCGCCGACGCACCCGCCGCCGGCGCGGTGACGGTCGCGCCGAGACAGCCAGCGAGCGCAAGGAGACCGCACGCTTTGAGAAACCGCGATGAACTGTTGGACACGGCTGTGGTTGGACGGCCGCCACTAAAATCCGAGGGACTACCCCTCGTAGTCACTCACCTTCACGAGCTGTTTGCCGATGTTCTCCCCGTCGAACAGCCCGATGAAAGCTTCGGGGGCGTTCGCCAGGCCCTCGGTGACCGTCTCGCGGTACTGTATCTCGCCGGACCCGACCCACTCGCCGAGTTGGGCGACCGACTGGTCGAAGCGTTCACTGAAGTCACTGACCAGAAACCCCTCGACCGTGGCGCGGCTCTGGATGAGCGTCGTCAGCTTCCGCGGGCCTGTCGGGACCGCTGTCGCGTTGTACAGCGCGATCTGTCCGCAGACACCGACCCTGGCGTCGACGTTCAACCGCGGGAAGACCGCGTCGGTGATCTCCCCGCCGACGTTGTCGAAGTAGGCGTCGACACCCCCGGGTGCAGCGTCGTCCAGGGCGGCACCGTAGTCGTCTGTCGTCTTGTAGTTGATCCCGACGTCGAAGCCGACCTCCTCGATGAACGCGACCTTCTCGTCCGAGCCCGCAAAGCCGACGACACGGGCGCCGTTCAGCTTGGCGATCTGCCCCGCCACCGACCCGACGGCGCCAGCGGCTCCCGTGACCACGAACGTCTCGCCGGCCTGTGGCTGGGTCACGTCCTGGACCCCGAAGTACGCCGTGTTGCCGGGCATCCCGAGCACGCCCAGATACGTCGAAAGCGGTGCGCGGTCGGGGTCGACCTCGGTGAGCGCGGTGCCGGGTGCGGTGGCGTAGTCGGCCCACTGGAGGTCCCCCGTGACGGTGTCACCGGGCTCGAAGCCCGCACCCTTGCTCTCGACCACCTCGCCGACGACGCCGGCCTGGAGCGGGTCACCGACGTCCCAGGAGTCGGCGTAGGAGTCGGCCGCCCGCATCCGGCCGCGCATGTACGGGTCGACGGACATGTACCGCGTTCGAACGAGTACCTCCCCCGGGCCCGGCTCGGGGACCGGCCGTTCGGCCAACTCGAAGGTGTCCTCGTCGGGTCGCCCGGTCGGTCGCTCGGCCAACAGGAAGACGCGGTTCGTGTCTGTGTCTGCCATACGCTCGGGTTCGACGGGGCCTCAGAAGGTCGTTCCGGTCGCGACACCGCGGCCGGGCGTGGTTCGTAACCCTTTTTTCCGCACTGTTCGACTCACCGAGTGCGCCGCCTTAGCTCAGACTGGGAGAGCACTCGACTGAAGATCGAGCTGTCCCCCGTTCAAATCGGGGAGGCGGCACTCCTTCGGTGAACGTGGTGAACCGAAGAGTGCCAACGACGCGGTTTGAGCACGCGAGTCGCAGCCCCGCGCAGGCGAACGAAGTGAGCCGAGCAGGAACGTCTCGCCTCTGTTCAAATCGGGGAGGCGGCATGATTTTTCCGCGAATCGTACCCACGGGAGCCGAGTGGAAGCTCGACGGCGGGTGTCGCCGTTCGGCAGGCTGCAACGGCTGACTACGGTTCTCGGAGATACTCGCTGACCTCCTCGACCGGCCGGACGTCACCGTACTTTGCGTTGATGTCGAAGAGGTTGGCCTCGTGTGGGTCGGCGGCGCGGTCACCGACCGCGGCTTCCGGGACGATTGTGCGGTATCCGTGTGAACAGGCGTCCACGGCCGTTGCCCGGATACACCCGCTCTCGTGTGAGCGCAACAGTGGCATACGGCCGCTGTCGCTGACCAGTATGGGTCGGTGGCGGCGTCGTGACGGTCGCCGCGTCAGACGACCCACTCGCACAGGACCCGGGCGAGCACCGGGGCTAAGGGATTTATACCGGGGGCAGGTCGGTTCCGGCATGGACAAGACACAGGTCGAGGAACTGACTACGGAAGCGGAGTTCGCCGAGGCGTACCCGGTGATGGAGCAGCTCCGGCCGGTGCCCGAGGCGACGTATCTCGACATCCTCGACCGCCGGCTGGCGGACGGATACCGGCTGTTTGCGCTCCGGAGTGCCGGGCAGATCCGGGCGCTGGCAGGCCTCTCCGTCGAGACGAACTTCGACCACGGCAAGCACGTCTGGGTACAC